>VBJP01000067.1 GCA_005880165.1 Chloroflexota bacterium
CGACCGACCGGCGGGTGGCGAGAGTCCACTACGATCTGACCCTTACCTCGTGCGGGAAGGCAGTGCATGGAGCCGAGCCTCAGATACGCCCGCACCAGTGACGGCGTCGCCATCGCGTACACCCTGACGGGCGACGGGCCGGCGCTGGTCTGGCTGCCGCCCGTGCCGCTGAGCAATGTCTTCGGCCAGTGGCGAGTGCCCCGCTTCCGAGACGCATACCAGCGGCTCGGTGAGCACCTGCGCCTGGTCATCTACGACGGCCGTGGCACGGGCCATTCGCAGCGCGACGTGGACGATTTCAGCCTCGATGCCATGCTTCGCGACCTGGACGCGGTGGTGGATCACGCCGAGCTCGAGACGTTCGCGCTCCTCGGCTACTACTCGTCGGCGGTAACCGCGATCGCCTACGCCGCCCGCCACCCGGAGCGGGTCACGCGGCTGGTCCTCTTTGGGGGCACGATGCGATTGCTGGACGCCATGAGCCCGCCCGAGTCACAGGCCCTGGTGACGCTGATCGATCGCGATTGGGACCTCTTCGTCGATTCTGCTGCGCGGGCCTGGATGGGCTGGTCGATCGGCGAGGAGGGACGACTGGTGGCCGATGCATTCCGCACCGCCACGACCCCGATCGCCGCTCGCGCCATGATCGAGGCTGCACGCTACATGGACGTCTCCGCCGACGTCGAAGCGGTCCATGTCCCTGCATTGGTGGTGCATCGCCAGGGCGAACGAGAGATCCCGCTGGAGGTGTCTGAGCAGCTAGCGCAGGCGCTGCCCGACGGCCGCCTTCTGCGACTCGAAGGCTCATCAGCCGGCCTCTTCTTCGAGGACCCCGATTCGGACCTGGCTGTCTTGCTCGACTTCCTCACCGGCGAGCCTGGCGTGTCGGCCGCATCGCGATCCGCGGCGCAACGATTAGTCGGCGCTGGAGGCGACCACGACCGCTCGCGTGGCGTCTTCATCAGCATCTCCGAACGACAGAAGGAGGCACTCGGGCGCCCGTTCAAGGCTCTGCTCGGGGAGAGCGGCATCCGCGGCTTCATCGTCTCGGATGAGCCGCGACCGGAGGGCACCTGGACTCCGGAGGAGAAGGTCGACGCCTACCTCGACCGGTCCGATGCGGTGGTCGTGTTCGCAACCGCCGATCTCGAGGCAGGCGACGACCGCTACACGAGGCCGAATATCGGTGACGAGATCGGGCGGGCCAGGTCCAAGCCGCACCTCCGCAACCGCATCTGCGTGCTAAAGGAGCACGGCGTCACGCTGCCCAGCAACATCAACCCCGCATACGAGGCGTTCGAGGTGGCTCATCCGGAAGAAGGGTTCCAGCGGGCGCTGGGCCAGCTGCGCGAATGGGGCCTCCGACTTGTTGGGCAGCCGGCTTCCCCGCCGGCCACCACCGGCAGCAACCGCTAAGGACTGAGGGTTATCGGTTGCTGAATTCGACGGCTACTTCTTCTTGGTAGCCGCCGCCTTCGTCGTCTTCGGCGCGGGGGCGGGCTTCTTTGCGGGCTTGGTTTCCTTCTTGAGGTGGTGGCTCACGCTCATTCCTCCGTGATCCGCCTGGTCGCGGACGCAAATGTTGGTCACCGGATCTTAGCGAGGCGCACCCGGCTGCGGGGCAGATTTGGAGCGAGCTTCCCGACGTCGCGCCACCTCCGTCCGAACGGCAGGCGCGACCTCCCGGCCGAAGGTCTCGACCTGGCTTGGATCAGGATCGACGGGCCACAGAATGAACGTGTCGAGGCCGACATCGGTCACCCAGCCAGCCAGGAGCTCAACCCAGTCCTCGACGCTGCCCGAAAATGCGCCACCCGAAACCCCAGGACCGATGCTTCCAGAGACGTTGAGCATGCGCCGAATCTCCGATGGTTCGCGGCCCGCCGCCACTGCCGCGCCGTCGATCACCTCCTGCGCCTCAGCGATCTCGGGGATGCCGATCATCCCGAGCGACGGGATCCAGCCGTCGGCCGACCGGCCGATGAGTCGCAGCATCCGCGGACGGTAGGCTCCGATCCAGATCGCGATCTGGTGCGCCGGGAGCGGGCCGGGGTGGTAGCCGTGAGCCGAGTAGTGGGTCCCTTCGAAATGCACGGATCGCTGGCCACTCCAGGCCTGGCGAATGATGGCGATCGCCTCCTCGAGGGCCTCGACGGCCTGTCCTGGCGTGCGTCGTGGCCCGCCCATGGCCGCGATCGCGTCCCAGAAGCTGCCCGCGCCCAGACCCAACTCGAAGCGACCGCCGCTGAGAACGTCGAGGGTGGCAGCCTCCTTGGCCAGCATCGCCGGCGGCCGAAGCGGGAGGTTCGTCACATCGGCAAAGACTCGCACGCGCCCCGTGTTGGCGAGCAGGCTCGCCATCAGCATCCAGGTGTCCATGAACCGCCACTGGTACGGGTGATCCTGGATGCCGACCAGATCCAGCCCACTTTGGTCAGCGGCCGTCACGGCGACACGGATGGCGTCCATCTCGGAGGAGTTCGGCGCCACAGAGATGCCAAACTCGACCGGCCTGCCATAGTCCACAGCTCCGGGCGCCCTGGCGGGTGGATTGGTTAGCGCTGCTCGGCCGCTGGCTGAGGTGCTGGCGTAACGCGCGTGAGGCCATACGCCGCGAGACCGCCGCCCAGTCCGACGGCGAGCAGCACCCAGAGGAGCGGCTCGACGAGACCGAATCCGATCAGCCCGTCGGCCGAATAGGCTCCGGGACCGATGCCGAGGATCGCGAGCACGCCGGCCGCCAGCGCGAGGGGAAACTCGATCCCGCCGTTCTTGTTCCAGAATCCCTTGGGCAGATGCGCCTTCAGGATGATCACCACCGATTGGCCGATCAGCGCAGTCGCGGCCACCGGCGTGAAGAGCCCGATGGCAACCAGCAGGCCGCCGATCAGCTCAGCGCCGACAGACACGACCGTCCACAGCGGGGCGGGCTGAAAGCGCATGCCGGCCACGATCTTCTGCCAGCCTTCGATGCCCGGACCGTTCCACCAGCCGAATGCCTTCTGGGCGCCATGGGCCGCGAAAATGAGGCCCACCACCAGTCGAAGGACGAGGAGTGTCGAATCAGCGAGAGCCATGAGCCTGCCTGTCTTCCTGCGTGAGAGCGCTGCCCCTCAGCGTGCAGCGGTGATGCCAAGGCTAGGTCGATGTAGTTGCGTCTGCAACTATGAGTGAGCCGATGCGGGGCGGACGCGGCGTCGCCGCACGACGACGACACGATCGAAGGCGCCGGGAAGTACTCCCACGTTCCAGCCGCCAACGCGCGCCGCACTGGGGATGACGAAGCCGTCCGCGCCTGCATCTCGGGCCGCTCGCGCCACCGCAAGGCAGGCGCGGTTGGGCGCGTCCGGCGCCCAGTCGCCGGTCAACTCCTCGAGCGTCACGCCCAGAGCACGCCTGGTCGCCGCGGAGCGAAGATCCAGCACGCCCAGGTCGAGGTCGAGCGCGCACACGGCGCGCTCTTCCGCCTGCGGCGGGACGCGGCCCGAAGTCGCGCGCGACCACTCGGCCCACATCGTGTCGCGGTCGAGGGACGCATAGAGCGGCCACGGATCTCCGGGCTCGTGAAATCGCCCCGCGTGCGGCGCCGGCTGCTTGGGAGGGAGGCACCCAGGCACGTGGACGCCGGTCTGGCGGAAGGCGCGCGCTCGCAGCCGCTCGAGGACGAGGCCAGCCGGCGCCGATTGCCCGGAGCCGGCGGCCGCGGTCAGGTCGGATCCCCGCCGGCGTATGCGACTGCCGCTCCCCGAGCGAGCTCAACCCGACCGGCTGCGAGCTCGTCGATCGGCCGGCGGCCACCGAGGTAGGCGCTCGAGGCGGTGAACCATTGGCGTTGCGCGTCTCTCGAGAGTCCCGGTCCCAGCAGCGCCAGGATCGAGGCCAGATCGTCGAGACGACCGCGGTACTCGCGGCGTCGCGGAGTGACCCCGGCCCGCCAGCGCTCAACCGTGCGGGGATGGGCCCCGGTTGCGCGTGCCACGACCGGGACCGGCAGCCTGCGGATGACCGTTGCGACAGCCAGCGCCATGGCCCGATGCTAGAGGCCGGCCGGCTGCCTGTCGAACGTGGCGGGGAGCGTGAATCGGATCGTCGTCCCCTCCCCCTCCTGGCTCTGGGCACTGATCTCGCCGCCCTGCGCGACGACCAGCTCGCGGGCGATCGCCAACCCCAGGCCGGAGCCGCCGGAATCGGGCCCGCGAAAGAAACGCTCGAAGACGCGACTCGCGACCTCCGGAGCCATGCCGGTTCCGGTGTCCTGCACTTCGACCGCCACTGACCCGGACACCGAGTGGGAGGCGCGAACCGTGACCCGACCGCCTCGAGGCGTGTGGCGGAGAGCGTTGCTCAGCAGGTTGGCGAGGACCTGCTGGGTGCGCGTCGCGTCGATGTCGGGCGACGGCAGATCGTCGGGCACCTCCAGGTCGAGCGTGACGTCCGCGGCCTCCGCCCCGGCGCGGAAGCCCGCCACGGATTCGCGCAGGAGCTGCGCCAGATCGGTTGGCTCGCGATGCAGGCGTAGCTCGCCCGCCTCGGCCAGCGACAGGGTCCGCAGGTCGTCGACGAGCCGCAAGAGCGTCCGCGAGCTGTCCAGCAGCGCGGCGAGGTGCTCGTGGTCCGGCGGGTGGACGCCGTCCAGCAGGGCCTCGAGATTCCCCTGGATGACGCTGAGCGGCGTTCGCAGCTCGTGCGAGACGTCGGCGAGCAGCCGGCGGCGCTGCACGGCATCCCGTTCGAGCCGGCCAGCCATCTGGTTGAAGGCGCGCGCCAGGCCACGGATCTCGCGGGCGCCGCGCTCTGGCACGCGGACGTCGTAGTCGCCAGCCTCGACCCGGCCGGCTGCTTCGATCAGGTCGCCGATCGGTGCGGCCGCACGCCGTACGCCGCCGCCCAGCAGCAGGGCGACGACGATCACGAGGATGGCGAGCAGCGCACCGTGAGGGGCCGGCACCACCGCTCCCAGCGCACTGGCCAGGAGGAGGAAGACCAGCGTCGCCCCACCCACGGCGATCAGGACCAGCAGCGTCGCGAAGATCGCCACCCGCGCCAAAAATCGCCCGCGCATCCGCCGCCACGGGGGTCCTTGCCACCCACTCGGCGGCCAGGTCTCCCCCGCGGGCCACCACGGAGGACGCTGGCCAGGAGCTGCCCAACCGGGTCCTCCGCGCCACTGACGGCGCCAATGCCGCCGGTCCTCGTCGGTGTCAGGCATCGGCGAGCTTGTAGCCGACGCCGTACACGGTCAGCAGGTAGCGCGGCGTCCGCGGGTTCGGCTCGATCTTGCGCCGGATGTTCTTGACGTGAGCGTCGATCGCCCGCTCGTAGGAGTCGAAGGCGACCCCGTGGATCGCGTCGAGCAGCTGGGAGCGCGTGAAGATCCGGCCCGGCTGACGCGCCATGGCGGACAGGAGCTGGAACTCGGTAGTGGTCAGGTCGACCGCCTTGCCGCCGACGTCGACCCGCATCCTCGGCAGGTCGAGGCTCAAATCCCCGGCTCGCAGGACCTCGGCACCCGCTTGCGGCAGCTGCCGGCGCAGCACGGCGCGGACACGGGCGACGAGCTCGCGAGGGCTGAATGGCTTGGTCACGTAGTCGTCAGCCCCCAGCTCGAGGCCGACCAGCGTGTCCGATTCGTCGTCGCGGGCGGTCAGCATGATGATCGGCACGGTCGAATCGCGGCGCAGCTGCCGGGTGACGTCGAAGCCGTCGAGACCCGGCAGACCAAGGTCCAGGACCACCAGGTCGGGACGGTCGGTGCGCGCGCGCATGAGCGCCTCGGGGCCGTCGCGAGCGCTCCGCACCGCGAACCCGGCGCGCTCCAGGTAATCGCGGACGAGCTGCGTGATCCTGGGCTCGTCGTCGACGACGAGGATCGTCTGCATCGGTCCGCATGGTAGACGGACGAGCGGCTTGGGCCGCTCGTCCAGAATCGGTCCGGGAAAGGCTAGGCCGTCATCCGCCTGCCGGCGGCTGGCCCTCGCCGGATCCGCTGGAGCTGCCGGCGCCGGGTGACCCCGATCCGCCCGAACCGTGGGCGTCGCGGTGCCATTCGTCGAGCATCGCGCGACGCGGATCCTCGTGATGGTCCGGCTTGTGGCCTCCGGGGCCGAAGCCACCGTAGCCGCCCGCGCCGTACCCGCCCCAGCGCCCGCGACCCCATCGACCCCATCCGAATGCGGCTCGCAGTAGCGCGAAGATCAGGAAGATCCCCAGGATCCAGAACAAGATCCCGAAGAACCCGAAGCCGAAGCCCCAGTGGCCGTAGTAGCCGGGATAGCCGTAGACGACGGCTGGCGCGCCGGACGCCGCGGTGGTCACGTTCTGGGCGAGGCCCTGGCTCACACCGGCGTTGTAGATGCTGACCCCGATCCCGGCCAGCAGGCCCACCACGAGCAGCACGGCCAGAACGCGGAATGCAGTTGCCATGAGAAATGGATCTCCTTTCGTCGGGCGCCGGAGCAGTGATTTACGTTGTGGTGGCGCCTCGATCGGAGATCAGGATCCGACGCAACTATGCGCAGACTGTGAACGCCGTCCGGAGAAATCATGAGGATGCCTTGCCCGTCACTCGAGCGCCATCCAGGCTTCTGGTGCATACCAATCCACAGGATGGCTCGTGCGGAGGCTAGGCGTGCACGAAGTGGAGCTGGAGCTCCATCACCCCATGGTCGTCGACCGACAGGACGACGAACGAGGTCGGCTTCTGGATGTTGAAGTTCGCGAAGAGGATCGTCATCGAGCCGGTAATGGTGATCATCCCGCCGCTGCGCGTGGCCTTGAGATCGATGCTGATCGGCCGCGTCACGCCGTGGAGGGTGAGCTCACCCTTGGCGGTCTCGCTGAGCCTGGCGCCGTCGCCGGGGAGGGCTCCCAGCTCGATGGGGGTGGTCAGCTTGAAGGTGGCAGTCGGGTAGCGGCTCGTCTCGAGCGCCTGGCGCCGCAGCGAGTTGTCGCGCCGGTCGTCGTCGCTCTGCAGGCTCGCCAGGTTGGCCATGACCTCCACCGCGGTAACCGTCGTCCCGGACAGGGTGAGGGTCCCGGACACGTCTGGCGTGCGTCCCACGGCCGTGTTGGCCCCGATGCCGGCGAGCTGCTCTTGCACGCGGTAGCCGACGAAGGACGAGGTGTTGTCCGCAAAGGAGCCGATGGAGGTATCGACCTTCCAGGTGCCGTCGGCCGTCGCGGGCGCGGGCAGGCCGGAGAAGGAGGCGGCAGGTGCGCTCGAGGACCCCACCGGCGCCGGGCCGGAGGGCCGGAAGAAGAGGTACCAGATCCCGAAGGCACCGACCAGGACCGCCAGCGCGGCCAGCACCGCAATGATGCGCAGGATCGGAAGCGAGCGGCCTTGGGCTGTCACGAGCCGGCAAAGATCCGATGCTCGGCTGAAATCCGGCTGAAAGGCGAAAGGACGCCCAGCGAACGATGTCGCTACCCACTACCCTTCGCGCGATGTCCAGCCTCGACCTCTCGCCTGTGGCTGCCGCGGAAGCGCAGCGCCTCCGCGAGCGGTTCGGGTTCCTGCGCGAGGTCGTCGAGGAGATGGAGCGTAGCGTGCCATACGCGTCGGCGCTGGTTCGCTTTAGCGATGGCCAGTCCATCGACCTGCGTGACGGAGAGCAGTCGGCCAGCCGCCAGGACCCGCACAGCGGGGTGGTGCTGACCGCATCGAACGGCCACGCGCTCGAGGAGTCGGCGAGCGACGCCATCGATGCCGAATCGGTCCGCGGAACGGCACGCGAGCTCGTCGCTCGTGTCCGCCATCACCACGAGGACGGGCCGGAACCCGAGCTGGCGATCCAGGCGGACGGTCCCGGCGACGCGGACTTCGCGACACCCGTAGCCGTCGATCCCGCCACGGTCCCCCTCACCGAGCGTATCGCGCGCTACGAGGCCCTCCGTCAACGATTGCGGGCCGTCGACGACCGCGCCGTCCAGAGTATGGCCATCCACCGGGAAGGAAGCCAGACCTCCATCTTCGCCAATCGATCGGGGATGACCACCCAGCAGATCCGTCGGGTGGTGCTCATCCTCCAGCTCTTCGTCTCGGACGGTCAGCAGCGCCAGTTCGACGTGGTCATCAAAGCAGGCACCGGCGGACTGGAGCTGCTCGACGTCACCGACGAGGAGCTCGCCGAATGCGCGGCGACGGCGGCGTCGCTGCTCAGCGCCGGTTCGGTTTCGCCCGGGACGCATGACATCATCGCCGACCCGCAGACGACGGGGACCATCGCGCACGAGGCGTTCGGTCACGGCGTGGAGACGGACATGTTCGTCAAGGAGCGGGCCCGCGCCGCGGACTACGTGGGCCGGCGCGTCGGCTCCGAGCTGGTCAACATCCTCGACGATCCGACCGTCCCCACCGCGTACGGCTCGTACTTCGTCGACGACGAGGGCCAGCTTGCCAGCGGCACGGCCATCATCCGCGACGGCGTCTTCCAGCGCGGCATCACCGACCTCTACTCCGCCACCCGCCTCGGGATCCCGCGCTCGGCCAACGGCCGACGGGAATCGGTCCAGCGCAAGGCATACGCGCGCATGTCGAACACCTTCTTCGCAGCCGGCGATTCGACGCTCGACGCGCTGATCGCCGGCCTCGACGATGGCCTGCTGGTCTGTCGCGCCCTCAACGGCATGGAGGATCCCAAGGGCTGGGGCATCCAGATCTGGTCGAACTTCGCGCGCGAGATCAAGCACGGCCGCCTGACAGGCACCGTCTACTCCCCGATCGCTCTGACCGGCTATGTCCCCGACCTGCTGGCGGATGTCTCTGGCATCTCGGACACCATCGAATGGTCATCGGGCAGCTGTGGGAAGGGCTGGAAGGAGATCGTGCCGGTTGGCTCAGGGGGTCCTTACCTGCGAACCCGCTGCCGCCTCGGCTAGACCGATGGATCAGCGAGTCGTCGACGCCGTGCGCCGCCACCCAGGCATCCACGACTGGACGATTCGTTTCCAGCACGGCCGCGGCGCCCAGGTCTACCTCGCCGGCACCGCGATCGAGAACGTGCGGCAGGTGGGACGGGACGCGTACGAGGTCGAGCTGTTCAACGACCACCAAGTCGACGGCGAACGCGTGCGCGGCTCGGCCGTCGTTCCGCTCGGACGAGAGGACCTGAACCGGCTTCCTTCGATCCTCGATGACGGGGTGGCCATGGCCAGCCTGGTCCACAACCCACCATGGACCCTTCCCGAACGAACCGAATACCCCGAGGTCGAGCTCGCCGACCGCCGGCTGGTGGACGTGGCAGACGCGGTCCACGAGGCGCGCCAGGCGGCGGAGCAGATCCGCGAGCTGGTGGCCGCCGCTGGCGCTGGCGTGCGGCTGAGCGCCGCCGAGCTGTTCCTGACCGCCGTCGACGAGGAGCTGCTCAACAGCCGAGGCCTCGAGATCTCGGCGACCTCCACGCGCGTGCTATCGGAGCTCAACCTGCTGGCGGGCGGCGAGCAGGAGGCCGAGTTTTTCCGGCAGGTTGAAGTGCGGCGTTTGGACGATCTGCACCTGCCCGAGGTAGTGCGGGAGGCCGCGAGCCATGCCCGCGACGCCACGCGGGCCCGCCAGCCGCGGACCCGTCTCGGCCCGGTGGTGCTGACCGATATCGCGGCGGATCA
>VBJP01000294.1 GCA_005880165.1 Chloroflexota bacterium
TCGACCTTGGCGCGGGCGGCTCTTGAGGGTGTGGCGTTCACGATCCGTGCGCAGCTGGCGCTCCTGGCGCACGGCGGCGCTCCGCCCACCGAGCTTCGGGTCTCGGGCGGGGATGCGAGGCTGGCAACCTGGAACCAGATCAAGGCCGACGTGATCGGCCTGCCGGTGACCACCATTCCTGGCGACGCGGCGGTGACAGGGGTTGCCATGCTCGCCGGCCTTGGAGCCGGGATTTATCGCTCGACCGACGAAGCGATCAGCCGCTGCGTCCGTCCTGACCCGCCGCTTGAGCCGAATCCAGCCCATGCAGGCCCATACGGCGACGCCTTCGCTCGGTTCCTAGAGCTCGTGGCGTCCGCCGTCGTGCGGCACTCGCGATAGGCGGAAGCGCCATGGACGTTCGCCTGGGCATTAACACCTGCTTCGCAGTCAAGCGATGGCCGCGCCCGATCGAGTGGGCTCGCGTCATCCGGAATGACCTTGGCCTGCGCTTGGTGCAGCACACGCTCGACCTGGTGGACCTTTCCGCGGGTCCTGGCGAGATCGAGCGCGAGGCGGACCTGGTCAGGCGTGCGGCCGGTGATTTCCGCCTGGAGATCGCTTCGACCTTCACTGGCCTCGCCGCGTACTCGTCGAACCTGCTGCTCGCCCCGGATGCCGACGCGCGAGCAGCTGCTGGGGCGTGGTACACGGCCGCAATCCGCTTCAGCGGCGCCATCGGTGCGCGGATTACGGGAGGACACGTGGGCGCATTCAGCGTGCAGGACTGGAACGATCCCGCGGCACGCACCGAGCGCTGGTCGGACCTGAAGCGCAGCTTGGCGACCCTCGCGGCCACCGCGGCGGCGTATGGGCTGGAGAAGCTCGTGGTCGAGAACCTCGCGGCTGCGCGTGAGCCCTCGACGAGGGCGATGATCGCCGACCTGCTGACCGATGGCAGCGAAGGCCGCGTGCCCATCCAGGTGTGCCTCGACGTCGGGCACATGTGCGTGCCAGGGACCGAGGGCGAAGAGCGCGATCCCTATGCCTGGCTCCGCCAGTTCGGCTCGCGGGCACCAATCGTCCAGCTGCAACAGTCCGACGCAGCGGGTGACCATCACTGGCCCTTTACCCCGGCGCACGATGCGGACGGTCGCATCGATCCGGACCGCGTCATCGCCGCGCTGGCAGACAGCGGGGCAACCCGGACCGATCTCATCCTGGAGGTGATCCCGCCCTTCGAACAGGCGGACCACGAGGCCTTGGATGACCTGGTCGTCTCGGTCGGGCGCTGGCGTGACGCGCTGGCGCGGAGTGGTTTCGTCGCCTAGTGGCGGACCTCCTCCGGGGTCTCATACCAGCGCACCCGTTCTCCAATTCGCGCGCGCGAGCGCCAGCCGAGCGTCTTGGGCGCCTCATCAATGGCCGCCAGCAGGATCGAGATCTGCTCCATCGGGTCGAAGCCAGCAGATGCAGGACGGCGCTGACCGACCACGTCTCGGCAAAGTCCCAGGTTGCGCTCCACGGTGTGACAGAACCCCCAGTCGGATGCGCAGAGGGATGTAATGCGACGCACATCGATCGCTTCTGGGTCCTCGATCATGGGAAGCCCGGCGCCTCGCGGCGCCTCATTGATCCGCAGCTGATGGTCGGCCAGCAGGCAGATCACGTCGCCCAGATCCTTCTGGTTGATCTGCCAGATCTGGAGCTTGGTGAGGAGGAGATCAGCCAGGTCGACGGTTGGCGCGGGGCCGTTCAGGCGATCCCGCAGATCGAGCTTGTGCGACATGCGAAGCTCGTCGAAGACAACGTCCACGGTCCACCGTCCGGTCGGATGCGCGAAGTTCAGACGATCGCGACCGTGAATCGCGTTGAACATGCGCTCGGGAACGTAGCCGGCCCGCTGGAGGAACTCTGTGACGGCCCGTCGGTTGCGGCTGCTGGCCACGAAATCGAGGTCGGGATAGTGCCGTTCGTATGGCGGCACCCGCGCGCTCGGGCAGCGCAGCCACACCGCCATCCCTCCGATGAGGCGGATTGGCAGCCTCTCGTTAATTATCAGCTGCCCGAGTCGTTCCGCCTCCGAGCGAATGTCATCGCTGCCGGGCGTGGCCGCGTCTTCATCAGGCACAGACGCGAATGATAGGTGGGCGAGCATACCCGGCCAGTGGTCTTGCGGCTGGGCGAAGCGAAGGGAACGATGGTGCCGGAGGTGGGAGTTGAACCCACACGAGGTTGCCCTCATCGGTGTTTGAGACCGACGCGTCTGCCGATTCCGCCACTCCGGCAGCGGGGAATGTAATTATAGGAAGCCGATGGCCGAGCCCGATCGCGCCCCCTCCTCGCCGCGCATCCAGCCATTGCCCGACGAGGAGTCGGTGGTCAGGCTGGCTGTCGGCGGCGACCGATCCGCCTTCGCGCGGCTCATGGAGCACTATCAGTCCGCCTGCTACGGCCTCGCCTGGCGCCTCATCGGTGACCCCGACCAGGCCGCCGACGCGACGCAGGATGC
>VBJP01000299.1 GCA_005880165.1 Chloroflexota bacterium
GCTTGCGCTGGATGGTCTGACCGTCCTCTTCACCGAGCACCGCCACGTTCAGCAGCTCCTCCGGCTGGACGTCGCCGTGGTTGGCGGTTCCGTGCTTGATCTTGATCTCCTCGGCGAGGTTCAGGCTTGTGCGTAGCCCGATCGCCACGTCATTGGTGACGTTGATGCCGCCCACCGGCAGCACCGCGGAGTGGTAGATCGCCCCGTCGGCAAAGATGGCGATATCGGTCGTGCCGCCGCCGATGTCGGCAACCAGCACGCCAAGATCCTTCTCCGTATCGGTGAGGACCGCCTCCGCGGCCGCGATGGAGTTGACCACCAGCTCGTCGATCTGGACGTTGGCCT
>VBJP01000300.1 GCA_005880165.1 Chloroflexota bacterium
CTGGACCGATGTCGCCGCCCCGGCAACCATGTGGGTCTCGACCTCGAGGCGGACCGCGCTCATGCCGAGCGGATCCTTGATGCCGTCCTGGCCGTCGACGATGAACCCGCGCGGAATCACGTGCAGCAGCTCACGATTGGAGGGGACCTGGACTGCCTTGGCGGCATCGGTGGCGCGACCCACGTCCTCGCGGCTCACCTCGCGCTTGTGCCCGGAGACCGCCACCACCCCTCGGCTGTTCTGGCTGGTGATGTGGCTGCCGCCCACACCCACGAAGGCGGAGCTGATCTTGTAGCCGGATAGGCGTTCGGCCTTTTCGATGCTGGTGGCGATCGAGTTCACGGTCTGGTCGATGTTGGCGACCATCCCCTTCTTCATCCCGGCGGATGGACCGATGCCGTAGCCGATGATGTTGACGTCGCCGCTGCGCGCGACCTCGCCGATGAGCGTGGTCACCTTGGTCGTGCCGGCATCGATGCCGACCAGCACCGTCTCCCTGTCCAAGCTACCTCCTGAGCTCGCGCCGCGCGGGCGCCGGATCGCTCGACCTTACAGGAAGTGGCGCCGAATCAACGCGACGTTTTGGAAGATGCGCAGGCCGAAGGCAAAGAGGGCGACCAGGTACAGATCGATGCCAAGCCGGTCGCCCACGAAGGTCAGCACCACGGCCACAAAGGCATTCGTGATGAAGCCGGAGAGGAAGACGCGGTTGTCGTAGTGGGCGTCCAGCTCGGCGCGGATCGCGCCCAGCACCGAGTCGAGTCCGGCCAGGATGCCGACCGCCGTATAGCGCGCCAGGTCGGGGCTGACGTTCACGTTCAGCAGGAGACCGAGCAGGATGCCGAACGCGAGGCCAGTCAGGGGAAGCCACATCAGCGACGGTACCGATTGCCGAGGGATGGTGGCCCCGGAACGCGCTCAGCATGCGTCGGACCTATCCGGGCCGTTGGGGCGCCAATATACCCTTCCCGGGTTGCGGGCATCCACCCAGCCAACGGTGCTCTCGCGGTGCGCCGCGAAGAGCGTGCGGATCGCCGCGACCTGGGCGCCGATGCGCGTTGCCGTGGCCGTTGGGTCCGGATCCATGCCATACAGCCCCATGGCGGTCGCCCAGCCGGCGCCGTTGCGCGGCGCGATGACGAAGCCGCATCGGTCATCGAGGCGAACCTGGAGGGCCTTCGCCTTTGACCCCAGCGTGGCCGGGTTGATCGCAGCCAGGCGAATGGCGATCGACCACTCGGGTTCCGGGATCCGGTCGCCGATGTAGATGTCGAGCGAGGCTCTTCGCCGATCGTCAACGAGCGGGAGCCCGGCCAGCGGCGCCAACGAGGCCCCGAGCGCCGTCTCGCCGAAGACAGCGCCGTCGGCCGCGACCACCAGTCGCACCGCGGACGTCTGCCAGATCAGCGCGGGAGCCTTTTCCTCCAGCTGCGAGGTCAGTCGCGCGGCGACGGCGGTGTCGTCGAGGGTGAGCAGGCTCGATCCCTTCAGTGGCTCGAGGATCGCGGCGACGTCGTTGCCGGACGTGTAGCGGGCACCGGCCCAGGCCACTGAGCCGATCCGCAGCCACGGGCCCTCGAGCAACCACAGGAAGCCAGCGACCAGTGTGGCGGCCAGGACCAGAGCCAGGAGCCGGCCGGCACCCAGCAACGGCACCCTGGTCCGGGCGCGCGGCCGCGGGCGCTGCCGAGCGCGCGCCTGCGCATGGGGCCCCGACCTGCGGGAGGGGGTGCCATCCGGGGCCGCCGGGCGTGCGCCGGGTCGCCGGGCTCCACCGCGGCTCGAGGACGTCGCCGATCGGCCGCTCACGCTTGCCCCTCGTCGCCGGCGCCGCTCGATGGGGTTCGTCCTTCACGGGCCGACGCCATGCCGAGCTCGATGAGCCGCCCGATCAGCTTGGAGATGCTCAGCCCGGCGAGCTCTGCCTGCTTCGGATACATGCTCGTGGCAGTGAATCCGGGGAGGGTGTTCATCTCGCTGATGAAGAGGGCGTCCCCCGGGACCAGGAAATCGACACGAGCCATGCCGACGCAGTCGACCGCACGGTACGCGGCGAGCGCCAGCTGCATGAGACGCTCCGCGAGGGCCGGCTCGACCTGCGCGCGAGGATGGACGTCGGCAAGACCGGGGACGTACTTCGACTCGTAGTCGTACCACTCGTGGTGGCTGCGCACCTCACCCGGCTCGAAGACGATCGGCTCATGGTTGCCCAGGACTCCGCATTCCAGCTCGCGGGCACCTGCCACATAGCGCTCGACGATGACCTTGGAGTCGTAGCGCAGCGCCTCGTCGATTGCTGCAGGCAGCTCTCGGTCCTCGTGAACGAGCGTCATGCCCACGCTGCTGCCGAGGCGGGCAGGCTTCACGACGCTCTGGTTGCCGACCGCCGCGTGGATGTCGCGAAGGACTCGTTCGGGTGTCGCACGCCACGCCGGCCTGCGAAACCAGGTGTAGTCCGCGACCGGCAGGCCATGGCCGCGCATCAGGTCCTTGAAGACGACCTTGTCCATCGCGACCGCGCTGGCCAGCACGCCCGCGCCGGTGTAGGGAATGCCCGCCATCTCGAGGAAGCCCTGCAGCGTGCCGTCCTCGCCGAAGGGGCCATGCACGGCCAGGAAGGCGACGTCGATGGCCTCCGCCAGCGAACGCAGCGCCTGGCGTGGCTGCAGGGCATCCGGGTCGTTCCGCGCGGGCACCGGCAGGCCGGCCGCGCCTCGCTCGCCGCCCGGGTCGCCGCTCGTGTCGCCGCGCAGCCGCGCCACCTGGGTGGTGGGCGTCTCGATGCCCAGCACCTCCGCGAGAGCGGCTGCGCCAAGCTCCGGCGCGGGGCCGGCAGGCAGATGCCAGCGCCCTTCTCGATCGATGTAGATCAGGTACGGCTCGAAGCGTTCCCGATCGATGGCCCGCAGCACCGAGTCGGCGGAGCTGACGCTCACCTCGTGCTCGGCTGAGCGACCGCCGGCGAAGATGCCCACTCGCAGCCGCTGGCCGCCTGAGGCCGAGGCGGAACCGGAGCCAGAGGAGCGATCGCGATCGCTCATCGATCCGCCTCCTCGCCCCAGGCACCCACGAACTCGATCTCGTAGGTGAGGGTGACCCCGAATCGTGCCGCGACGGTCTCGCGCACGTGGTCGCCCAGCGCGCGGACGTCGGCGGCACGCCCTCCACGATCGGTGACGATGAAGTTGGCGTGCAGGGTGCTGACGCTCGCCGTGCCGATCCGGAAGCCCTTCAGGCCGGCGGCCTCGATGAGCCGGCCGGCATGGTCGCCCGGTGGGTTTCGGAAGACACTGCCCGCGTTCTGGTCCGCGAGAGGCTGCGTCGCCCGACGCCGCGCCTGGTGTTCGTCGACACGCCCGGCAATCTCCGCTGGATCGCCCGCGGCGAGTACGAGCGAGGCGGCCAGGACGATCTCGGGTGAGTGCTTGAACCGAGATTCGCGATAGGCGAACGCGCACTCTTCACCCGCCAGCGTGCGTTCTGCGTCGGTCTCCGCATCCCAGACCTCGACGCTGGTTACGACGTCGCGCATCTCGCCTTCGTGCGCCCCCGCGTTGGCCCACACCGCCCCGCCGAGCGTCCCGGGGATGCTGATGCCGAACTCGAGCCCCGTCAGGCCTTCCTCGATGCAGCGCTTGACAAGCAGGGCCATGGCCGACCCGCCATCCGCGCGGAGGGTCGTGCCTTCCACGCTCACGGCGCGCGCGCGATTGCGGATGACAAGGCCCCGAATCCCGGCATCCGCCACCACCAGGTCGGACCCGTTACCCAGGACGAACCATGGAATGCCGCTCGCGCTCGCCAGCCGCAGCGCCCCGACCAGCGCCTCGCGGCTCCGCGCGAGCACCAATCGGTCCGCCGGGCCGCCGACGCGGAGGGTGGTGAGGGGCGCGAGCGAAGCGTCGCGTTCAAGCTCGATCCCCTGCAGAGCCGCGAGCTCGTCGAGGCGCGCGAGGCCCGCGCTCCCGGCTCGTGCCGCGCCCGCGGCGCTCATGCCGCGGCCTCATCTACCAGCGACGGCAGCGGCCGCCCCTCGGCGAGTGCCAGCAGCTCCTCGGCGATGGCTTGCGCGGCATCAGGACGACCCAACCGGCGCGCAGCCTGCGCCATCGGTGCGCGGACCGCATCCTCGCGGAGCCTGTCGGCTTCGGAGGCGAGACGGTCTGGAGATAGCGCTTCGTCCGCGATCACCAGCGCCGCGCCCTGATCCCCAAGCCACGTGGCGTTGGCCCGTTGGTGGGAGCCCGCATATGGGTATGGAACGAGGATGGAGGCTACCCCCGCCGCGGCGACCTCCGCGCAGGTCGAGGAGCCCGCTCGTCCGACGACCAGGTCCGCCGCGACGAGCGCCTGGGCCATGCGATCGGTCAGGAAGGGTTGCGGGTCATAGCGCTCCGCCATCGCCGCCGATAGCGTTGCCCGGGCAGCAAGCGCAGCCGCCATGCCCGCCTCGCCGGCCACATGCAGCAGGCGCCATCGGTCCAGCAGCCGATGGAGCGACCCGAAGACGGCGACATTCAATGTGGTCACCGCCTGGGAACCACCGAAGACCAGCATCAGGCGGTCCTCTCCAGGGATCCCGAAATCCTCGCGCGCTGGGCCGCGTTCAATCCCGCCCAGGGAGCGGATGGGCGTGCCCGAGACAAACGCGCGACCCGGAAAGGCGGCGAGGGTGGGAGGAAAGGAAACTGCCATGCGCGTCGCCAGGCGCGCGAGAGCCCTGGTCGACCGGCCCGGAATCACGTTCCCCTCCCAGACCAGGGTCGGGATCCCGCGCGCGCGGGCCGCGAGCGTGAGCGGCAGGGCCAGGTATCCACCGGTACTGAAGATGGCAGCCGGCCGCTTGCGCCCGAGCAGCCACCAGGCCTGCGGGATGCTGACTGCCACCCGGACCGGGTCGAGCACCAGGTGGACGTCACGCGCTGCCGTTCGCAGGGAGCGAACCAGCAGCTGGTCGTATGGCAGGGCGCCGCCCATGCCGACCAGCCTGCCCTCCAGACCCCGAGCGCCGCCGAGGTAGCTCAGCTCAAGATCTGGCCGCGCGTCGCGCAGCGCCTGTACGACGGCCAGCGCGGGGTAGATGTGCCCGCCGGTCCCGCCGCCCGACACCAAACACCGCATGGAGCAAGGATCCTGTCTGCGTGGTCTCGCGGCTGATGGAGAGGAGCACTCCCACCGCCACGAGGTTGATGGTGAGCGCCGATCCGCCGTAGCTGATAAAGGGCAGCGGGATGCCTGTCACCGGCGCCAGGGCGGTGACCACTGCCATGTTGATGAAGGCCTGCACCACCAGCCAGGTGGTGATCCCGCAGGCCAGCAGGCCCGAGAACGTGTCCGGGGCGTTGATCGCGATGCGGTAGCCCTCGAACGCGATCACCAGGAAGAGCGCGACCACGATAAAGGTGCCAACCAGGCCCCACTCCTCGCCGATGATGGCGAAGATGAAGTCCGTGGACGGCGCCGGAAGATAGAGGAACTTCTGCCGGCTGGCCCCCAGGCCCAGGCCCGTGATCCCGCCCAGCGCAAGGGCCATCAGGGACTGGACGGCGTTGTAGCCGGTGTGCTGCGGGTCGCGGAACGGATCCAAAAAGCTCTGCACGCGCTGCAGCTGATAGGGCGTTATGGCGATCATCGCCGCCGTTCCCGCCATCACTGCCGAGCCGATGGCGCCCAGGTAGAGCAGGTTGGCGCCGGCCATGAAGAACACGGCGAGGGCAGCGGCCGCGTATACGCCGGCCGTACCCAGGTCGGGCTCGGCGGCGATCAGGACGAATCCGGGCGCCACGAGCAGGGCGAAGGGAACGAGGCCGTTCCAGAACGAGCGCGCGGCCTTTCCGCGCCGGTCGAGCCAGTGGGCCAGGTACAGCACCATCGCGAGCTTTGCCAGCTCGGCCGGCTGGAAGCCGATCCCCGGCAGCAGGACCCAGCGCCGCGAGCCAGCCACCTCCGTCCCGATCCCAGGGATCAGCACCGCTATCAGCAGGGCCATGGTCGCGAGGTAGGCCGGAATGGCCAGGTAGCGGAGCCAGCGAAAGTCCATGCGGCTGGCGACGAACATGGCGCCCAGTCCCACGCCCGCCCAGATGAGCTGCTGCATGCCGTAGGTGGCGGGATCGTCGTTGGCGAAGTAGGCCCGGACCGATGAGGCGGAATAGACCATCACCACGCCAGCAGCCACCAGGCCGATGACGGCGACCAGCAGCGGATACGCCGGCTGGTGACGTTCGCGCTGCACGCCGGTTCGCTCGCCGCGGCGCCGCGCTCCAGCCGCCATCGTCGCGGCCCTCGTGGCCGCCGTCACAGCGAGCCCCCCGGAGCGGTCGTGACCAGCTGTGCCACCGCCTCGCGGAACGCGTCGCCGCGCGCTGCGTAGTCGGTGAACATGTCGAAGCTGGTCGCGGCGGGGGACAGGAGGACGACGTCTCCGGGCCTCGCCGCTGCGGCGGCGAGCGTCACGGCCTGCTCCATCGACGCCGCGCCTTGCACGGGGATCCGGTCCCGGATCAGCCGCTCCAGCTCCGCCGCCGTCTCCCCGATCAGGACCACCGCGCGGCAGCGTTGCGCGACGGCATCTGCGAACGTGGCGTAGTCGAGCCCCTTCCCCTGGCCACCGGCGATGAGCACGATCGGTGACGGGGCGAATGCCTCCAGCGCGGCTATCGCGGCCACCGGGATGGTTGCCTGCGAGTCGTTGATCCAGCGCACCCCGTCCCGGTCGGCGATCGTCTCGAGGCGGTGGG
>VBJP01000298.1 GCA_005880165.1 Chloroflexota bacterium
GAGTACCGCGATTACGGACGCAAGGTCCAGGACGCTGCCGATCGGATCAACGCGCGGTTCGCGCGGGCCGGACAGCAGGTCGTCCGCATCTTCTACGAGAACGACTACG
The DNA here is from genome assembly GCA_005880165.1 of Chloroflexota bacterium. Lineage (GTDB taxonomy): Bacteria > Chloroflexota > Limnocylindria > QHBO01 > QHBO01 > CF-82. The sequence continues at coordinate 110 of VBJP01000298.1, forward strand.
CCCAGGCCCTGGCCGGGCTGACGATCGCCGACGTCGTGCTCGTCAACCCGCTGATCGATGGCATGAACCTCGTCGCCAAGGAGGCCGCCGTGGTGAACCAGCGCGACGGCGTCGTCGTCCTCTCGGAGACGGCGGGGGCCTACGACCAGATGGCCGATGGGGTGCTTCCGGTCGCGCCGGTGGACCTGATCGGCACCGCCGAGGCGATGGCCAGGGGCCTCTCGATGCCGCCCGGGGAGCGACGCAGCCGCCTGGCCAGGCTGCGAGCCGGCGTCGAGCACGAGGACATCACCTGGTGGCTGCGACGCCAGCTGGACGAGCTGGCCGAAGTGGCCGAGGGCCGGCTCACCGGCTAGGCTCCGCCAGCTGCCCCAGGAGCCAGGCGAAGCTCTCGGGATCCGGCAGCAGGACGTCGACGCTTCGCGCCACCTCGGCCGGGACTTCGGGGCCGCCCGACACGCCCAGGACGGCGATGTTCAGGCCTCGACCACCGAGCTCGCGGGCGGCCGCGAACATGTCGAGGTCGGTCGCATCGTCCCCGGCGACCACCAGCCCGCGCAGCCCGAACCGCTCGACGAGCGCCCGGAGCGCGGAGCCCTTGTCACCCCGGCCGGCGGGGCGCAGCTCGATCGACAGGCGTCCCTCGCGAACCTCGACCCCTGCGCCGTCGACCTTCCCCAAAGCGGTCATCAACCCAGCCCGGGCAGCTCCCGGATCCGGAGCCTGCCTGTAGTGGATGGTGGCCGACAGGCCCTTCTCCTCGACCTGCACGCCAGGCAGCGCCGGCACGCGCGCGACCAGGTCGACAATTACCGAGCGCAGCGGCGCCAACGCGTCGTCCGCTTCGGGAGCCTGGGCGCCGGGCTCCAGCCACTCGAGGCCATGGTTGCCGATCACCAGCGCCTGGTTGCCGGCGCTGCCCAGCATCCGTCGGGCGTCGAGCGGCGCTCGACCGGTGATGACCGCGACGACCGCCAGCCGGGCCCGGAGTGCGCGCAGGGCGTCGCTGACGCCGGGATGCGGCATCGCCTCGCTCGGGACGGGCACGATCGGCGCAAGGGTGCCGTCCAGATCAGTCACCAGGCCTGCAGGCTCGGCCGCGAGGGCCTCGCGGGCGATGGCCAGGGCGCGCATGGACTCGTGCCCGCCTCCGGTTGATAGACTCCCGTCCGTGCGCCGCCTCCTGCGACCAGGTTTTGCCGTACCGATCCTGCTCGCCCTGGCAGGAGTGGCGCTGATTATCGTTGGCCAGCTGGACCTCGACCAACCCGGCATCGGACCGAGCTTGCCACCCATCCCGGAGCCCACCCAATCGGGCATCGCGGAGGTCACCGCCTCGCCGAGCGGCGCAGGCTCGGCCGGGGTCTCGGCCAGCCCATCGGCTTCACCGAAGCCCAGCCCAACCCCGAACCCGAAGTGGGTCGCGGTACAGATGCAGATCCCGTCGGTCGGGATCAACATCCGGGTCCAGAAGGCCACCAAGAAGGCGGACTGCGACTTCCCGCCTGAATTTCCCCCGAGCGCCTGGATCCTGTGCGGGGGCCAGGAGCCGGGTCGCGGCACGAACTCCTACATCTTCGCGCACGCCCAGGTGGGCATGTTCCTCCCACTCTGGAACGTGCAGCTGGGGGCGGAGGTGCGGGTGCTGATGTCGGACGGCAAGGTGCTCGTGTACCGCGTGACCGAGGTTCACCCCAACGTGAGCTGCCCGGATACCCGGGAGAAGCCCATGAGCTACTGGACGACACCACCACTGGCGCTCAAGTACGCGCCCGGCGACTGCCGGCAGGGTGCCTTCTGGAGCGCACCCGCCAACCACGAGCGGCTCACGCTGCAGACCAGCCAAGGCTACAACCGCAACTGGGGGGAGTTCATCGTGGTGGCAGAGCCGCGCGCGTAGCGGGCTCCATCGCAACCGGCCGGGGTTCGCGGCCGCCCAGGAAGAGCGCGGGGACGAGCGTGACCAGCGCCACGCCCAGGGCGATCGTCATCACCTGGCGCAGCACGTCCGCCGCCTGGCCCCGCGACCAGCGCTCCAGCAGGTCGACGAGCGCCAGCGAGGTGTTGGGGTCGACGCCCACGAACTCCGGGTGGTGGAGGCTGACGACCAGGGCGTTGCGGCGAGTCGGGTCATTGATCAGCGCCGAGAGCTCGTCGATCCGGCTCTGACCGATGCTCGTCAGCAGGGCCAGTCCCACGCTC
>VBJP01000303.1 GCA_005880165.1 Chloroflexota bacterium
GGATCCGCGCGCATCAGCAGCGAGCAGATGATGGCGTTGACGCACACGCTCTTGCCGGAGCCTGTCGCTCCTGCGATCAGGACGTGCGGCATCTTGGACAGGTCCGCGCTGAATGGCTGCCCGGCGACATCCTGGCCCAGGGCGAAGGCGAGCTTCGATTGCGCGCTCAGGTCATCGAAGTTGCGGGAGGCGAGAACCTCCTTGAGGGTCACCAGGTCGAAGGCGCTGTTCGGGATCTCGATGCCCACGAACGGCTCGCCCGGGATCGGCGCCTGGATGCGGATCGATCGCGCCGAGAGCGCGAGGGCCAGGTTGTCGGCCAGCCCCTCGATGCGGGACAGCTTGATCCCCGGCTCGACGTCGAGCGCGTACTGGGTGACCACTGGCCCCTCCTGGATGCGGGCCACCTTGACCCCGATCCCGAAGTGCGCCAGCGTCTCGCGGATGCGCTGACCCTTGGTGGTCAGGTCGAGCTGCGCCGCGCTCGAGGGTGGTGCGTCGGCCAGCAGCTCGATCTCCGGCAGCTCCCAGCTGCGGACGATCCGCTCCAGCGCGGCGTCGCTGAGCTCGTCCCCGACCGGCACCACCCCGATCGGTGCTTCATCGTGCGCCTCGCTCTCGGTTGCGAGGGTCGCCGTGGCGACGGCCGTCGCCATCGCTGGCTCGGGAAGCGCGGCGCCTGTGCCCTGGGCTGCGACGCGCCGGCCACCATCGGCGGGTTCCGCGCGCTGGCGCCGCACGATGACCGGCGGCTCGTCGTCTTCGCCGCCGATCAGGGCATCGCGCACGCGCATCAAAAGGCTGGGGTGGGCCGCGTCGGAGCGCGGCTCGGTCTCGAGCCGTCCAGGGCCGACCGGCGCGCGCCGGGCCGCCGCGGCCAGCGCCCGTTCCTCGAGCTCATCGCGATCCTCCCGGTGCTGCAGGTAGGCCGCGACGAGGTCGCCGACCGTCATGTTGAAATAGAGCAGCAGCCCGACGACCAGGGCCAGCGAGAGCACGATCCAGGCGCCCGCCCCACCGATGGCCCCCGCGAGCACGGCGCTCACCCCGTAGCCGATCACTCCCCCACCCTCGTGGTGGCGAACGGTGGTCATCCCACCACCGGCGGCGAGATGGAAGGCGCCCAGCAGGGCGAGCGCGACCAGCGCTGCCCCGGTTGCCGCCATCCAGCGTTCGGCGGGCATCGTCCGCATCCACAACATCAGAGCAAATCCCGCCAGCAGCGGTGGAGCGAAGGCGATCCCCCACCCCAGCAGGTAGGCGAGCAGGTCGTGCCACGGCTTGACGATCGCCCCGGCGTTCGGGGCGAACAGGGCGATGGTGCTCACGATGGCGAGCAGCACCAGCAGCAGCGCCAGCGCCTCGCGTGCCACGCGCCCGCTGATGCGGACGGTCGTGGTCGTGCGCCTGCGGCGCGGCGTGCGCCGTCTGGTGGATCGGCGGTTGCTCACCGGTCCGTCACACCTCCATCACGATGGGCATGATCATCGGCCGTCGCTTGGTCCGCTCGTAGAAGAATCGCGCGAGGGTGTCGCGCGTCTTGGCCTTGAGAAAGCCGGATTCAGCGCCGTGCTCCTCACCCGAGCGCTGGGCCAGGGCCTCGGCGAGGTAGATGCGGGCCTCCTCCATGATCGGGTCATCGGGATCGGACAGGAACCCGCGTCCGACGAGGTCCGGACCACTGATCGGCGCCCCGGTCGCGGCCTCTACCGTCAGCGCGACCATCACCACCCCATCGGACGCCAGGGCCCGTCGGTCGCGCAGGATCACGCCATCGACACCGTCGATAGCCGCGATGCCGTCGACCAGCACTGCTCCGGCCGGAACGCTCCCGGCGAGCCGCGCCAGCCGCCCATCCCACTCGACCACCTGGCCGTTCTCGAGCACGAAGATGCCGTTCGGCTCCACGCCAGAGTCCTCCGCCAGGAGTCCGTGCTGGACGAGCATCCGGTACTCGCCATGGATCGGGATGAAGTGACGGGGTCGCACGAGCGAGAGCATCAGCTTCAGCTCTTCACGAGAGCCGTGGCCGGAGACGTGGCAGTGCTTGAGGGGCTCGTAGTGCACCATCGCCCCCTCTTTGAAGAGGTTGTCGATGGTCTTGGCCACCGCCTCCTCGTTGCCCGGGATGGGTGACGCAGAGACGATCACCGTGTCGCCCGGCTCGATGGTGATGTTGCGGTGGTCGCGGTTGCTCATGCGCGTCAAGCCGGACATCGGCTCACCCTGGGAGCCGGTGGTCATGATCACCGTCTCCTCCTTGGGCAGACGTTGGAGCTGGTCGCGCTTGACGAGTGTTCCCCCGC
>VBJP01000011.1 GCA_005880165.1 Chloroflexota bacterium
CGGTGCTGGGCCGTTACCCGGATCGATTTCGCCAGCGCATCCTGACGACTTCCGAGGACCGCTATTGCCGCGGGCGGCCGGAGCGGATCGCGGGCCGCTGGGCGGCCAAGGAGGCGGTGAGCAAGGTGCTGGGCCTGGGCGTGCGGGGCGTCGGCTGGCGTGAGATCGAGGTCCTTCCCAACCGGGCCGGGCAGCCCCAGGTCCACCTGCACGGGCGCGCGTCGGCGCGAGCCCAGGCGCTCGGCCTGGGCGAGGTGACCGTCTCCATCTCTCACGAGCGGCGCATGGCGGTTGCCGTGGGGATGGCGGAGCGCGAGGGAGCGGTGGATGCGGCGCCAGGCGGGGGAGCGCCATGGCGGTGACCCGCATCGATAGCGCGTGGGTGCAGCGCCACATGCCCCAACGCGGCGCCCGCGCGCACAAGGCCACGTTCGGGCGTGTGCTGGTGGTCGCCGGCTCGCTCGAGTACTCGGGCGCGGCCCTGCTCGCCGGGCTGGGCGCGGCACGCATGGGAGCCGGTCTGGTCTGCGTGGCGACCCCCGAGTCGGTGGGCATGCGCCTTATGGGCGAGATCCCCGAGCTGACGATGGTGCTGCTCCAGGAGGAGGCCGCCGGCCTGATTGGACCGATTGGCTGGCGTCGGCTCTCAGGCGAGGCGGTGAATTTCGACGCGACGGTGGTTGGGCCCGGCATCGGGCGCCAGCCTTCCACGCTGCGACGGACGCGGCATCTCATCGACGAACTGCGCAAGCCCGCGGTGGTCGACGCGGACGGGCTGAACGCGCTGGCCGATGTCGTCGGCTGGTGGCGGACCATCTCGACCCAGCTGGTCCTGACCCCGCACCCCGGGGAGTTCGCACGCCTGACGCGCGCCGGCGAGGTCGGCAAGCTGGCCGATGACGACGCCTACCGGGCTGACAAGGCCCGTGAGGCGGCGATCCTGTGGGGCCAGGTGGTCGTGCTCAAGGGCGCGCACAGCGTCATCGCCGATCCCGACGGCGAGGTGGCGGTTTCCGAGGTCGCCTCGCCGGCGCTCGCCACCGCGGGGAGCGGCGACGTCCTCTCCGGCGCGATCGGAGCGCTGCTGGCCGCGGGTTGTGAGCCGCGCGAGGCCGCCACGCTGGGAGTCGCGCTCCACGGCGCCGCGGGGCTCCTCGCCGAGCGGCGCATCGGCCGGTCGGGGACGATGGCCCGCGACGTCGCCAACCTGCTCCCCGAGGCGGCGGAGTCGTTTCGATCGGATCGCGAAAGGTGAGCGGAGAGGGTCCGGCCCGCAGCCCGCATCGGGCGTGGATCGAGATCGACCACGCCGCGGTCTCCCACAACCTGGCGGTGATCCGCGAGCTGGCGGGCGCCGGCAAGCAGGTGATCGCCGTCGTGAAGGCCAATGCCTACGGTCACGGGGACGTCGAGGTCTCGCGGACCCTGCTCGCCGCCGGCGCGGAGCGGCTGGGCGTCGCCACGCTGGGTGAGGGGCTGAGGCTGCGCGCCGCGGGCATCACCGCCCCGATCCTGGTGCTGTGGGGCCTGGGCGAGCCCGAGGCCGAGCCGGCCATCGCCTCGGACCTCGAGCCCATCGTCTACTCCGCCGACACCGTCGCCATGCTCGAGCAGGCAGCCGCCAGGCTGGGCCGGCGCGCATCGGTCCAGCTCAAGGTCGATAGCGGGATGGGGCGCCAGGGAGCCGAGCCGGAGCTGGCGATCAACCTGGCCGTGGCCATCGCGCGCAGCCGTCACCTGCAGCTGGCGGGCACCTTCAGCCACCTGGCGGTCCCGGGTGAGGACGACTCCCATACCGATGTGCAGCTCCTGCGCCTGGCCCAGGTGCTGGATGCCATGCGCTCCGCCGGCGTGGATCCGGGCCTGGTGCACGTCTCCGCCTCCGGGGGAATCGTGGCCGGAGTGGGGAGCTTCGCCGATGCCGTGCGTCCCGGCCTGATGCTGTACGGGCTCAAGCCGCAGTGGGCGCTCGACCGCGAGATCGACCTGCGTCCGGCGCTATCGGTGCGCGCGCTGCCGCTGCGGATCTTCAACCTGCCCGCGGGCGAGGGGATCGGGTATGGGCTGCGCTTCCGGACTCGTGGAGGGACGCGCATTGCGACGCTGGGGATCGGCTACGGTGACGGCTGGCCGCGCATCCACGCCAACAACGGCCATGCGCTCGTGCGCGGGCAGCGGGTCCCGATCGTCGGGGCCATCAGCATGGACGGATTGACCATCGATATCGGGGAGGTCGATGGAGTAACCTACGGCGACGAATTCGCCCTGATTGGCAGCCAGGGAGAGGCGCGCATCAGCGCCGACGAGGTTGCCGACGAACGGCGGACCATCAACTACGAGGTGACGACCGCTCTTCGGGAGCGGCTCCCGCGGATCCATTTGCGGGACGGCTGAGCGAGTGGAGGCGCGACACAGCGAGGCGCCATGACACTGCCCATCGACATCGAGATCTGGCAGGGGGAGATCGCCGAGCTTGAGGTTGACGCCGTCATCATTCCGGCCAACGAGAGCCTGTTCATGACGGCGCCCGTCGCGGCGGCGGTCAAGCGACATGCGGGAGACGGGGTCGAAACCGAGGCGGTCGCCCAGGGACCGGTGCAGGCCGGCAGCGCGGTGGTGACCGGCGGGGGCCGGCTGGCGGCGCCGTACGTCATCCATGCGGTTGGCGTGGGCCACGACCTGCAGCACGATGCGGCGCGGCTGCGCAGGGCCGTGGATGCGGCCCTGGATGCGGTCGACCACCTCTCGCTGCGGCGGATCGCGGTGGGACCGATTGGCGTGGAGCGCGGTGTGTTCACTTCCTCCGAGGCGGCCGAGATCCTGCTCGAGCGGATCATCGATCGCGCGGAGGGCGGCAGCGGCACGCCCGAATCGGTGGTCGTGGCCGTGACCCGCAGCGAGGAGCTGGCCGAGTACCAGGCCGCCCTCGAAGGCCTCGTCACGCGTGCGGCCGCGCTGCCGCTCGACGAGAGCGCATGAGGGCTGCCCCCGAATCGCTCGCCGAAGCTCTGCGAAGGCGCGGCCTGGCGGCGCCTGCGCGGCTCCTCCTCGACGCCCATCGCCCATTGCGTCCGCTCATGGCGGAGATGGGCGTCTTCTTCTCACCGGTCCTGCGCCCGCTGCTCGGCCGCCGGTACCGGGCCGTCCAGGACCTCCTCGAGCACGACACGACGTACGACCAGCTGATCGAATCGCTGGACGATGCCGAACATCGGTGACCTTGCCGCCCACCTGATCGGCCTTGTGGGGGACCTCATCAGCTCGTCGTCCGCGCGGCTGGGGCCCGCGGCGATCGGGATGATGCTGCTCGTCCTCTTCGTCCTGCTGGCGCTGCTGGCACGACCGGTGACGCGCTGGACGACGCGTGACCTTGGCCGCCTGGCCGCGCTCCCGCGTTCGCTGGCGATCGCCGCCGAGGCGGGCGCTGGCGCCGCCGTCTCGCTGGGGACCGCCGGCGTCGGCCGATCGGTCAACGCCCTGAGCCGTCTCCAGACGCTCGCCGCGCTGCCGCTGCTGGACCACGTTGCGCATCTCGCCGCTCGGTCGGGTGTGCCGCTGGAGGTGACCACCAATGACCCCGTGACCGCGTACCTCGCCGACGCGCTCGTCGCCGCAGCCCACGTCCGGACAGAGACGAGCGAGCGTGCGGCCCGCTCGCACGTGACCTACGTGGGCGAGGGCCGGGCCACCGAGGCGGCGCGGGCCCTCGCCGGCGGTGGACGGGCCGGCCGCGTCACGACCGGCCCGTCAGCGACCCACGCCACCTCGCACGTGCTCGGCTCGATTGGTGAGGAGGGACTCCTCCTGATGCTCGGATCGGCCACGGGCCAGGCATCCACCACCTTCGGCAGCGCCGATGTCTCGCAGGCGCCATCGGTCCTTCTGCTCGGAGACGGGACGCTGGTGGGCCCTGAGCTCTTCGAGGCAGCCTCCGACCTGCGACCCGGAGAAGCCCGGGCAGCGGTGCTGGCGGCCAACCGGCTCATTTGGCTGGCCGTGCTGGTGCTCGTGGTCGGCTCGATCCTGCAGCTCCTGGGCTGGGCGAATATCGCGGGCTTCCTGGTCGGGCGCGCCTGAGGTATGCGACGGTCGATCGCCGCGGCGCTCACGGCCCTCGCGGGACTCGTGGTGCTGGTCGACCTGGCGATTGCCAACCCGGCACTGGGTGGGTTGGCGGGATGGCTCAACCGGTTGCTGGTGCTGCTGGCCGCAGGCGCGGGCGTCGCGGGCGCGCTGATGCTCGTGGTGCGTCACGTGGGACGCCTGGCGCGGCGTGAGGACCAGCTGGGATCCGTCGCCGTGTTGATCGGCCTGGGCCTGGTGCTTCTCCCGGGTCTGGCGCCGGGCTCGACCGGGGCCGATGGACCAGCGGTGCGCTGGGTGGTGGCCGCCCTGCTCGCGCCGCTGGTGGCCGCGGTGCTGGCCCTGCTCTTCCCACTGCTGCTGGTGGCGGCTTCGCGGGGATTGCGCCTGCGCGCCCGGGAGACGGCCGTCATGCTGGCAGCGGCGGCCGCCGTGCTGATCCTGCTTTTGCCGGTCGGCGGCCAGGCGGGCGCCTGGCTGGCGAGCGCCGCGGCCTGGGTTCGGGACGTGCCGATCGCGGCGGTGTTTCGTGGACTCCTGATCGGTGTCGCGGCGACCGGGGCCCTGACCGCCGCGCGGATCCTGCTCGGCTCGGACGCCTCGCATGACTGAGTCTCCGGATGAGGGCGGTCGGCGCGAGCCGCCCGAGCCAGCCGAGGCGCCTCAGCCGCCCGAGGAGCTCGAGCCTGCCGGAGCCGATGTGGAGTCCGGGGCCGATCAGGTGCAGCAGCAGTCGGGGCGACGCACCAGGTGGTCGTCCGGTGTCCGAGCCGGCATCCCGACCCTCGCGCTCCTGGTCCTGCTGGCCATCGCCTCGTTCGTTCCGGGGATCGGCTTCGCCGCGGGCGGCGCGACGGAAGCTGCTGGTCGCGACCTGGAGGCCGCCATCGGAGGTCTCCAGACTGGCGCACCCGTGCTGGTGGACATCGACGGGGACCTGGGAACCTATCCCGAGATCCGCTATGCGACCCGCGCGGCGCTCGCCGACCTGATGCTGCGGGGCGCGAACGTCGCCGTCGTCAGCTTCAGCGGCGAGGGCCGGGCCATCGCCGTGGCCGAGATCGCCCGCCTGCGCGGCCTTGGCGTTGGCCCCGATCGTGTCCTGGACCTGGGCTTTCGGAGTGGTGGTGAGCCGGCGCTCGTTCAGCTCGCATCGGAGGGCATCGGTCCGGACGCCAGTGGGTCATTCGCCGACGACGTGCGCAAGGACGGTCTGGCGTCGTTTCGCCTGGCGCTGGTGATCGGCGGCGCGGAGATCGGGCCCCGCAGCTGGGTCGAGCAGATCCAGCCCCGCGTCCCGAAACTGCCGATCGCGGCCATCACGCCGAGCTTCCTGCTCCCCGAAGTCCTGCCATACCGCGGCTCGGGGCAGCTCGTCGCGCTGGTCGGCACGCTGCCGGCGGGGCTCGCCTACGGGCAGCAGGTTGCGGCACGAGGCGCGGATTTCGGTCCGGGGCGCTTCGCGGAACGCAGCCCGAGCGGCGCGGCCATCGTCTTCGGCATGCTGGTGGCGATCGCCGTGCTGCTCGCTTCGAGCGGCGGCAGCCTCGCCGGATGGGCTCGCGCCGCCTGGAAGCGAGGGCGCTCGTGAGCGGGTTCTTCGAGGCCGGGGGCGCCGGGACCGTGGCGACCTGGCTGGCGGTGCTCGTCACGCTGGGCGTGTGGTCGTACCTGATAGGGGAGCGGCGTCTGCTGCGGATCTCCCAGCTTCTGCTGGCGGGCCTGGCGACCGGCTACCTGTCGCTGATCGCGATCCGCGAGGTGCTCATCCCGCAGCTCATCAAGCCGCTCGCGGCCTCATCGGCGCATCTCGAGCTTGTCCTCGACCTGCTGCTGGTGGCCGTGTTGGTCGCCGGTCGCTGGCTGCCCCGTCGGGTGGTCGCTGTGCCGGCGGCGATCCTGGTGGGCGGGACAGTCGGCTACGCGCTGGGCGGCGCGGTGACCGGCACGCTCCTGCCCCAGCTGGCCGCGGGCATGGCCCCGCGGGCGGCTGGACCGGGTGATGCCCTGGCTGGTGCCATCGGCGTGGCCATCACGGTCCCGGTCCTGCTCTCGTTCCTGCATGGCGTGCCACGTGGGCGGCTCCTGACCGGCGCGGCCACCACCGGACGCTGGCTGATGCTTGGCGGGCTGGGCGCCTGGTTCGGATTCCTGCTGCTGAGCCGACTGGCGCTGCTGGTCGACCGCATCGGCTTCCTGCTCGGCGACTGGCTAGGCGTGCTGCGATGAGCGACCATGAGCCGATGCTGACCACCGCCACCGAAGCGGGACGCGCGGCGCCGCACCCCACCGCCGAGATCTCGTTGCTCATCGACGTCGGCTCGGCGTGGACCAAGGCCAGCGTGGTCGGGCGCACGCGAGGCCGATGGCGGATCGTTGCACACGCGGCACAGCCCACCAACTGGGGCGAGAAGGCGCTGATCGATGTGCTCACCGAGCGTATGCGGGAGGCCGTCGACCACCGCCTGCGCGACGAGGTGCCGGCCATACTCGAGTCCGCGGCCCGCATCACCTGCCACACACCGGTGCGGCCGGGGCGACTGGGAGTCGCGGCGGTTACCGCCGAGGTCTCCGGGTCAGCAGCCCGCCGCGCGGCGGAGTCGGCGGGTTGGGTGGTGGTCGAGGAGGCGGCGGCCGATGACGGCCGTTCCCTCCCGGAGCGGCTCTCCACGCTGACCGCGGCGGACGTCGACGCGTGGCTGGTGGTCGGCGGTTTCGACGACGCACGCCCGGAGCAGGCGCTGGAGGCGGCGGCGCTTGTCGCCGCCGCGCGGCGCGGGGGAAGGACGCCGGTCATCTGGGCCGGCTCCGCGGCGCTCTCCGAGGAGGTGTCCGCGTGCTTCGAGCCCGGCGTGGTGGCGACCATCGCCAACCCGCGGCCCAATGCCGCAACCGAGGACCTCGGACCCCTGCGCCACCACCTCGAGGAGCTGCTCGATCGGCTCGTGGAGTCGGGCGGCACGCGGAACCTGGCACCCATTGGCTTCCGTCGCACGATCGGGGAGATCGCGCGCGAGGATCGCCTGCGGGTGGTTGGGGTGGACCTCGGAGCGCGCTACGCGACCTGGGCCTACGCCGACGGGACGGTCGATCCGGTGAGCATCGACTCCCGGGTCTACGCGTCGGGAGGGATGAGCTCGACGGCACTGACCACGACGCCGGCCATCGGCCGGCTGGCACGGTCGCTGGCGCTGCCGGTTGACGAGCTGGCCGTCGCGGACACCCTGCAGAACATGCGGGCGCGACCCGCGAGCCTGCCCTACTCGGAGGAAGAGCTGCAGGTCGTCCACGCCGCAGCGCGCCTGCGCCTGGCCGCACTCGTCGAGGAGCGCATGCCCGAATCGATCGACCTGCTGATCGGGTCCGGCCGGGTTCTCGCCGCGGCGCCGACCCCGATGCGCGCCATGCGGGTCATCCTCGACGGCCTGCGCCCTCCGGGGATCACGCAGATCGTGCTCGACGGCGCAGGCGTCCTGTCACCGCTCGGATCGCTCCCCGACGAGGAGATCGGCGAGGGGATCGGCGTGCTGCGCGACGATCTCCTCGTTCCACTGGGGACCGCGGTGGTGACCCGTGGCGGACGGTCGGGCCAGCTGGCCATCCGTGCCCGGTTGCACCGGGTCGGCTGGCCGGATCCGGAGACAGTCGAGGTGCGCGCCGGACAGGTGCTGGTGATGCCGCTGCTGCGCGGCGAGCGCGCCGAGCTGGAGCTCGAGCTGGAGGGAGGCGCCACTCTTCCGGCGCCGAGGCGCGCGCACCGGCTGCGCGCGGAGGTTGTTGGTGGCGCGGTGGGCGTGGTGCTCGACGCGCGTGACGTGCCGCTCACACTTCCACGCCGGCTCGATGATCGTCGCGAGGTGATCGCCGGCTGGCTCGAGACCCTGCTGCGCGAGCCGGTTCCCGGGCGCCCGCGCGAGGTGGCGCCCGAGCGCGAGACGCCCAGGCGCGGACTCCGCCGCTTCCGCGTTGGGCGCGAAGCTGCGCGGGAGGACGCCGGAGATGAGGGCGAGGACGAGGTCGGAGAGGCCGAGGTGAGGGTCGGCCGAGAGCGCCGCGAGGGACGGGATTCGTGACCATCAGCCGCCATCAGGACGAGGACGGCCAGCCGGCGGTCCACCGCGTCCCGCTTCCGCGCGGCGCCGTGCCCCACGTGCGAACCGGCAGCCAGGTCCGTCCCGACCAGGTTCTGGCGAGCCGGCGCGAGGTCGGCGATCCCGTGCGCATCTCGCTCACCCGCCCACTCGCGCGCCATCCATTCGAGATCAGCGAGCTGCTGCTGGTCACTCCCGGCGCACGCCTGGATCCGGACCAACCCATCGCGCGGGGGCCGGACGGGCGCGAGGTCCGATCCCCGGGCCATGCCATCTTCCTGACCTACAGCGAGGCCGATGGATCCGCGCTGCTCGTACTGCTCGGCGCGGAGTCGCCGGTGATCGGGCACGTCCATGGGACCGTCCTGCAGGTGACGCGCGGGTTTATCAGCGTGGCCGTTCCGGGGGCGCGTCTCGAGGGGGTGGGCGGCATGGGCGACGCGGTGCACGGCGAGCTGGTGGTGGCCGTCCACACGCACGACGAGGAGCTGCGCGCCGGCGCCATCGACGTGTCCGCCGCGGGCAAGATCCTGATCGGCGGCTCTCGGGCATCGGCCGAGACGCTCACGCGCGCCCGGGCGATGGGAGTGGCGGGCATCGTCCTGGGCGGCATCCTGGACAAGGAGCTGCGCGATTTCAGCGCGATCCAGCGCCGGCGCCGCGAGATCGGTGGGATGACGGGGGCCTTCGCGGTGGTGCTACTCGAGGGCTTCGGCAAGGTCGCGCTCGACGCCCAGCTCTTCAGCTGGCTGCGGGCGCACGCCGGCCGCATGGCGAGCCTGTTCGGCGACGAACACCTGCTGTACGTCCACGAGGCGGCCAGCCCCCCGCTGCGCACGTTGATGGCCGAGATCGGAGACCGGGTCGTCATCCATCGCCGGCCGTTCCAGGGGCGGAGCGGCGTGCTGGTGGGGGTGCTCGACGACCTGCATGACACGCCGTCCGGCATCCCGGCGGTGACCGGGGTGGTACGCCTGGAGGACGGCAGGCTGGCGCCCATCCCGCTCGTCAACCTGGAAGCGACGATCGCGCCCAGCCGGCACTGACCCGGCCCTCGATCCGCCGTTCCTATACTTTCGGCCATGCATCGTTCGGCCGCGCCTGCCATGCCGCGCGTGCCGCCCGGGCCCACGGCATCGGCCAGCGGCACGCTGGCGAGCACCTCCCCCGCGCACACGAGGTCCATGGGCCGTGCCCTGGGGGAGGCGGCTGCACCCGGCACGCTTGTCGCCCTCATCGGTCCACTTGGGGCAGGCAAGACGGTCGTCGCCAAGGGGATCGCGGACGGACTGGGTGTTTCCAGCGTGGTGAACAGCCCGACCTTCGTGCTCATGAACGAGCACCGTGGACGGCTGCCGCTCTACCACGTGGATGCGTACCGGCTCGACGACCCCGAAGAGGCGCTCGCCGCCGGCCTTCTCGACGAGCGCCAGGCGGGCGGAGTGACGGTCGTCGAGTGGGCCGATCGCCTGGGGGATTGGCTTCCGGACGAGCGGCTCGAGATCGAGCTGATTCCGGAAGGCGCCGGAAACCGGCGACGCCTTCGGTGGACGGCATTCGGTGAGGCCCATGAGCGCCTGGCTCGCACATTGGCGACCCCGAAGGGCCGACTGCAGGCACGCCGATGATCGTAGCCATCGAGAGCGCATCGACGGACACGTCGGTGGCGATCACCGCAGACGACGGCGAGCCGCTGGCGGTCGACGGCTGGAGCGGGGGACCGGGCCAGGGGCGCGAGATCATGCCCCGCCTGCTGGCGGCCATCGAGCGCGCTGGGCGCCGCCTGGGCGAGACGACCGCGGTGGCGGTCGGCATCGGTCCTGGATCATTCACCGGCCTGCGCGTGGGGATGAGCCTGGCCAAGGGCATCGCATTCGGGTTAGAGGTCCCAATCATCGGGATCCCGAGCCTGGTCGCCTGGCTCGCCGCCGAGCCGGACGCCCGCGCCGCGCTGGCTCGGGCCGGCGCCCACGAGGCATTCGTGCTGGTGCGCGGGATTCCCGACCCTGCGGTCGTGCACGAGGACGGTCTGCCTGACGCGGTACGCGGCGAGCCCGTGGTCGCCCCGGCCGAGCTCGCCGCCGCCCTGGCGCTGGCGGAAGGACGGCCACCCTTGCGCGCGGCCGCGTCGGTCGCCGCGCTGGCCGCCGAACGGCTGGCAGCGGACGGGTCGGGCGATGACCTGCGAACGCTGGAGCCCGCATACCTGCGGATGCCGCGCGGAATCCGCGAGCTGCCGGCGGAGACCGTGAAATGGCTGTAGCCCTCTCGATTGCCGTCGAGGCGATGCGGCTGGCCGACATTGACGCCGTGCACGAGATCGAGCGGGTCAGCTTCACCACGCCCTGGCCGGCGTACGCCTTCGAGCAGGAGCTGACCGCCAACCGGCTGGCGCGCTACGTCGTGGCGCGCTCCGGTTTGACGGTGGTGGGGTTCGGCGGGGTGTGGCTGATGGTCGACGAGGCCCACGTGACGACGATCGGCGTGCATCCTGACTGGAGGCGGCAGGGCGTCGGCCGGCGGCTGCTGGTGGCGCTCATCGACCTATCCGAGGAGCTGCATGCGTCACGCGTGACGCTTGAGGTCCGTGCCGGGAACCTGGCCGCCCAGGCGCTGTATGCCGACCTCGGCTTCGAGGTGGCCGGGCGCCGGAGCAACTACTACACCGATGACGGCGAGGACGCCCTGATGATGACCACCCCCTCGCTGCGCTCGCCGGAGATGCGCCGCCTGGTGGCCCACGCTCGCGAACGGTTCGGCCGCGCCGATCCCACCGATCTCGAGGACGCCGGGTGATCGGACCCCGAATCCTGGCCATCGAGTCGTCCTGCGATGAGACCGGGGTCGCGGTGGTAGTGGGGGGCAGGCGCATCGAGGCTAGCCAAGTGGCCAGCCAGGTGGCCCTGCACGCGGAGACCGGGGGGATCGTGCCCGAGGTGGCAGCGCGCCAGCAGCTGCGCTGGATCGTGCCGACCCTTGACGCGGCGCTGGCCGAGGCAGACGCCGCGTGGGACGGGCTCGACGCGATCGCGGTCACCTACGGCCCGGGCCTGATCGGCTCGCTGCTGGTGGGGGTCAACGTCGCCAAGGCGCTGGCCGCAACCCACGACCTTCCCCTGATCGGGGTCAACCACATCGAGGGACACATCTATGCCAACTGGTTGACCGATGGCGATCGTGATGCGCCCATGCCGGCCGAACCCCCGTTCCCGCTGCTCTGCCTGGTGGTGTCGGGTGGCCACACGCAGCTCGTCCTGATGGAGGCGCATGGCCGCTACCAGCTGCTGGGGCAGACGATCGACGACGCCGCCGGAGAAGCGTTCGACAAGGTCGGCCGGCTCCTGGGATTGCCGTATCCCGGTGGCCCGGCGATCTCCGCGGCGGCCGAGGGCGCCTCTCCGGCGACGCGCTTTCCACGCGCTCGGACCGACGGCCGCTACGACTTCAGCTTCTCCGGCTTGAAGACGGCCGTGCTGCGCGAGGTCGCGGGCTACCGCGAGCGCGGGGAGCCGATTCCCATCGACGGACTGGCGGCCGCGTTCGAGGACGCAGTGGTGGACGCGCTGGCAGGCAAGACGGCCCTCGCCGCCGAGGCGCAACCGGTCGCGGCGGTCGCACTCGGCGGCGGCGTGGCGGCCAACACCGCGCTGCGCGCCGAGCTGCGACGGCGGCTCGATGACCTTGGTCTTCCGCTGCTCGTGCCACCGCCGGCGTGGTGCACCGACAACGGCGCCATGATCGGGGCCGCGGCCGGTTTCCGCTTCCTGGCTGGGGATCGCGCGGGACCGTCGCTCGAGGCGATTCCGAACCTGGCCCTTCCCTGGCTCGACCGATGAGCGGGGATCCGGCGCTCGCTGCCGAGCGCCTGGCGCCGCCGACGCCCGGCCAGCTGCAGCGCCTGCTCGCCGCGGAGGGGCTGCGCCCGCGCCGATCGCTGAGCCAGAACTTCCTGACCGATGCCGCCGCGCTCGATGCGATCGTGGAGGCGGCCGAGCTGGCGCCAGGCGATCCGGTGGTCGAGGTCGGACCAGGCCTGGGGGTGCTCACGCGGCGCCTGCTGGCCGCTGGCGCATCGGTCCTGGCCGTGGAGCTCGACCCCAAGCTGGTGCGATACCTCCGCAGGGAGCTCGCGGGAGTTGCCCGTTTCGAGCTGCTGGAGGCCGATGCGCTCGCCGTGCATCCTCGCGAGATCTTCCCGGGAGAGCGATTCAAGCTGGTCGCCAACATCCCGTACCACATCACCAGCCCGCTCCTGCACGCCTTCCTGGAGGGTGAGCGGCCGCCGGAGCTCGCCGTCCTGCTGGTGCAGCTGGAGGTCGCCGAGCGGATCGCCGCGCCCCCCGGGCAGATGAGCTACCTCTCGGTGTTCGTCCAGAACGTGGCCAGCGCCGAGATCGTCGCTCGCGTGCCAGCTGCTGCGTTTGAGCCGGCCCCCGACGTCGACTCGGCGATCCTCCGACTGCGCAGACGCGAGACCCCGGCGGTGCCGGTGGGGGAGGACCGAGACCCGTTCTACCGCGTCGTCCAGGCGGGCTTCCGGCAACGGCGCAAGCAGATCCACAACGGGCTCACCCGCGAGCTTCCCCTCTCCGGCGGCGAGGTCGCCGCGGCGCTGGCGGGTTGCGGGGTGACCGCCGATCGGCGGCCGCAGACGCTCTCCGTGGACGAGTGGGTGTGCCTGTACGAAACGCTGGCACCCAAACTGACGGCGCCCGCCGCTGATTGATGGACGAGGGCTCCACCCGGCTGCGGCTCGCCGCGCCGGCCAAGCTGAACCTGTCGCTGCGCGTCGTGGGGAAGCGGCGGGACGGCTTCCACGAGCTCGAGAGCATCATGGTCCTGCTGGAGCTCGCCGACGAGCTGCTGCTGACCACGGGTGACGCCGAGCTGCGCGTCGAACCCGCTGGGTCGGGCGCGCCGCTGGACAGGGCGAGCAACCTCGCCTGGCGCGGGTTGGTCGCCGGGTTGGGTGACTCGCCGCGGGGCCTGTCCCTCGCGTTGACCAAGCGCGTTATGGTCGCCGCCGGCCTGGGTGGTGGGTCGTCGGACGCGGCTGCCGGCTGGCGGCTCGGACGCCGCCACCTCGGTGCGCCGGAGCGTGCCATGGATGCGGAGCTCGGTGAGGTGGCCGGGATCGGCGCGGACGTGCCCTTCTTCACCGCGCAGGTCGCGGTGGCGCGGGTGAGCGGCATCGGTGAGCGCGTCGAGCCTGCCGAGCTGCCGCCCGCGACGGGACCCGAGATCGTGCTGGCGCTGGCCCCGTTCCCATTGCCGACCGCGGCGGTCTTCGCGGAGTTGCGCGAGGCTGATTGGGGCCGTGCGGGTCCGTCCGGCAACGACCTGCTGGCGCCCGCTCGCCGGCTTCGCCCGGAGCTCGACGAGCTCATCCGCCTGGCGGTCGCCGCGGGCGTCGAGCCGCGGCTGACCGGCAGCGGTCCGACGCTGTTCGCTATCCTCGATGACCCGGAGCGCGCCGACGCGGCGGCCGGCCGCCTGCGACGAGGTGGCGTGAGCGTCCTGCGGACCCGGCTGCGAGCCGAACCGGCTAGCATCGAGAGCGTGCCGACCAGCACAAAGGAGCAGGGATGAGCCCACGCATGCCGGTGCAGACCGACGCCGCGCCGGGAGCCATCGGTCCGTACAGCCAGGCGATCGTAAGCGGCGGCCTTGTCTTCACCGCCGGCCAGCTGGGCACGGACCCCGCCACGGGAGAGCTCGTGGAAGGCGGGACGGCGGAGCAGGCGGAGCAAGCGCTTCGAAACCTCGAGGCGGTCCTGGACGCCGCCGGGACCGCCTTTTCGCAGGCGCTGAAGACGACGATCTTCCTGGCCGACATCGCCGATGTGCCGGCAGTGAACGAGGTCTACGTGCGCCACCTGGCGCCTCCGTATCCGGCGCGATCGACCGTCGCCGTGCGCGGCCTGCCTCGTGGGGCGCTGGTCGAGATCGAGTGCATCGCCCAGATGGGTGAGCGCGGCGAGGCGTGAGGGGCAGTTGACCCGTCGCGCGGCGCACGCATACCATCGCCGCCTCTTTCCGCCCCTGGAGCTTCCCGCATCGTGTTAGCCACCGCGGCCATCATCCTGGCCGCCGGCCAGGGGACGCGGATGCGTTCCCGCCTTCCCAAGGTCCTTCACCCGCTCGCCGGTCGACCGATCCTTGGGCACGTGCTCGATGCCGTGGGTCGCGCCGGCGTCGAGCACCGCGTCGTGGTCGTCGGCCACGGAGCGGAGGAGATCGAGACCTTCCTGGCCGGCGCGCCGAGCGTCCGGCAGGACCCCCAGCTGGGCACCGCCGACGCGGTGCGCGTGGGCCTTGATCGCGTGCCGACCAGCGTCCGTCAGGTGCTCGTCACGGTGGGCGATGCGCCGCTGATCCCTGCCGAGCTGTTCGAAGCGGTGCTGCGCGAGCAGGCCGACGGCGAGGCCGCCATCGCGCTGCTGAGCGCCGAGATGGCGGATCCAACCGGGTACGGCCGCATCCTGCGCGACGAGCGAGGAGACTCGCGGGCGATCGTGGAGGAGGCCGACGCCGATCCCGGCACGCACGCCATCGGCGAAATCAATGTCGGGACCTACTGCTTCGACGCGGGGTGGCTGCGCGCCAACGTCGGCAACGTGCCGGCCAGTGCCAAGGGCGAGTTCTATCTGACCGATCTGGTGGCGATGGCGGCCGGAGCGGGACGCAGGGTGCGGGTCGTGAGCGCGCCCGATCCGCAGCTGACGATGGGCATCAACGACCGCGTCCAGCTGGCGGTCGCAGAACGCCTCATGCGTCGAGCGATCGCGGAGCGGCACATGCGTTCCGGCGTGACCATCACCGACCCGGCGACCACCTACATCGACGCCGGCGTCGAGATTGGACAGGACGCGCGGATCGAGCCCTGGACGGTGCTCAAGGGCAGCACGGTCATCGGGCAGGACGCCGTCATCGGTCCCAACGCGCAGGTGGTCGACAGCGGCATCGGGCCACGCAGCCTGGTGTGGGCGAGCATCGTCGAGGAGTCGGAGGTCGCCGAGGACGTCGAGATCGGTCCATACAGCCACCTGCGGCCGGGTTGCCGCATCGGTCCTCGCTGCCGGATCGGCAACTTCGCGGAGCTCAAGAAATCGCAGGTCGGCGCCGGCACCCAGCAGCACCATTTCAGCTACCTGGGCGATGCCGAGGTGGGTGAGGACGTGAACGTCGGCGCGGGAGCGGTGACCGCCAACTTCGACGGCGTCAACAAGCACACCACGGTGATCGGCACCGGCGCGTTCATCGGCGTGGACACCACCCTGCGCGCGCCGATAACGATCGGTCCGGGAGCCAAGACCGGCGCCGGGGCGGTCGTGACGCGCGACGTCGCCGCGGGCAAGACGGTGGTCGGCATGCCGGCGCGCCCTATTGAGCTGCGTCGAGCCCGGCGCCAAGCCGTGGCCGCGGCGGAGTCCGCGCATGGCGCGGAGCCGGCCGGAGCGGGGGATCGGAACTCGCAGCCAGGAGGCGGCGCGCCCCTCTCCGATGCCTGAAGGCGGCGGTGGCGGCAGCGCTACCGGCAATCCGATCCTCGACCTGACGATCGTCATCGTCCTGATCATCGTGAGCGGCTTCTTCGCCGCCTCAGAGCTGTCGCTGATAACCGCCAAGCGCCATCGCCTGAGCCAGCTCGCGAGCGAGGGGAATCGGTCGGCTCAAGCGGCGGAACGCCTGGTCGAGGACCCGTCTCGGTTCCTGGCCACCATCCAGGTGGCACTCACCTTCCTGGGGTTCCTGGCCTCGGCGGTGGGCGCCGTCTCGTTCTCCGGGTCGCTGGCGGGCCTGATCCGCCTGATCCCCCTGCAGTTCCTGCGCGACGCCGCCTCGACCATCGCCTTCCTGCTTACCACGCTGCTCATTGCGCTGGCGTCGATCATCGTCGGCGAGCTCGCGCCAAAGACGCTGGCGCTGAGCTTTGCGGACCGCTTCGCGCTGATCGTCGCCCGTCCCATCAGCTTCACCGAACGGCTGCTCAGTCCGTTCATCTGGGTGGTGACGCTCATCTCCGGCTTCCTGGTCCGCGCCCTGGGCGGCAAGGAACGGCCCCAGGGCGGCTACCTGTCCACCGAGGAGCTCAAGCTGCTGGTTGAGACGGGATCGGAGCAGGGCGGCATCGAGGAAGAGGAGAAGGAGATGATCCACGGGGTCATCGAGCTCTCCGAGACGAAGGTCCACGAGGTGATGGTGCCCCGCATCGGCATCCGAGCGGTGGAGGTCAGCGATCCGTTCGACGAGATCCTGGACATGGTCACCCGCGCCGGGCACAGCCGCATTCCGGTCTATCAGGAGAGCCTCGACAACATCATCGGCATCCTGTACGCCAAGGACCTGCTGCCATACCTGAAGCGCGACGGCAAGGCGCGCGAGGAGATCGACATCCGTTCGCTGGTGCGTCCGCCGGTCTACGTGCCCGAGACGAAGGCCGTCGATGAACTGCTGCGCGAGATGCAGGTCGCCAAGCGGCACATCGCGATCGTGGTCGACGAATACGGAGGAACCGCAGGCCTGGTGACGATCGAGGACATCGTCGAGGAGATCGTCGGCGAGATCCAGGACGAGTACGACATCGAGGAGTCATTGGTGGAGCCGATTCCCGGCGACGACCTGGTCGCGTTCCGCCTCGATGGGCGGGTCGGCATGGACGACCTGCGCGACCTGTTCGACCTCCCCGACGAGGAGGAGGAGGACGAGGAAGCCTACGACACGGTGGGCGGCTACATCATCCACCGGGTGGGGCGCATCCCCCTCCCCGGCGCGGAGATCCCCTTCCGCGACGTGACGCTGCGGGTGGAAGGCGCCGACTCGCGCCGGGTGAGCAAGGTGATCGCCTCGCGTACGCGCCCCGAGGAGGAGAACGGCGAGCAGCCCGAGGCGGGCGTGGAGCAGCTGGACCGTGACACGGAGCGTGGACGCACCGTGCATAACACGCCGAGCACGGCGCGCACGAGAGGCGAGACCCGGAGCTAGACCCGCGCCCGGGACCCCGTCACACCGCGATCGAGGTCCCGATCAGCGACGCGAGCTCGGCGCGGCGCTCGGGCGCGATGGGCAGGCCAGCCACCGTCTCGAGCGCCCGATCCCGACAGCGGCGCGCCTCACCCTCCGCGTGGTCGCGGGCGCCGCTTCGTTCGAGGATGGCGATGACCTCGGCGACCTCGGCGTCTCCGAGCAGCGGGTCGACGTCCGGCGCGAAGGCTCCATCGGTCGCCCGAATCCGCGGCGCGTAGATCTCCCGCAGCCGCTCGCGATCCTCGTCGGCCGCGTTCTCGAAGGCCCACACCACCGGCAGCGTCTTCTTGCGCTTGCGGACGTCCCCTGCGGTCGCCTTGCCCGACTCCTCCGAGCTCCAGAAGGTGCCCTTCACGTCGTCGGCCATCTGGAAGGCGAGGCCCATGTCGTATCCGAAGCGCTGGAAGGCGTCGATCGTCTCCCGGTCATCGGTCGCCAGGATTGCGCCCGCCTGGGCGGAGGCGCCCAGGAGCGCGGCGGTCTTCTTGCCGATCATCTCGTGGTACTCCGCCAGCGAGATATCGGTCCGGCGCTCGAAGCTGATGTCCAGGTACTGGCCCTCGCACAGCGCCAGGCAGGTCTCGTCGTAGATGCGCATCAGCGACAGGACCCGATCCGCGCTCACCTTCTCGCCCTCCAGGAGTCGGTAGAGCGCCAGCCGGGAGAGGGCGAAGAGCGCGTCCCCGGCATTGATCGCCAGGGGAACGCCCCAGATCGCCCAAAGGGTGGGCCGATGCCGCCGCTCCAGGTCGCCATCCTCGATGTCGTCGTGGACCAGGCTGAAGTT
>VBJP01000012.1 GCA_005880165.1 Chloroflexota bacterium
GATGCCCATGGGCGTTGCCAGGATGCCGTCGTAGGTCTTCCGGAAGTTCAGCTTGAAGAAGACGTTGAAGATCGTCTCGAAGACGGCGCCATTCATGGCCGCCGTGGCCAGCAGCGCGGGCGCCACGTAGGCGGTGTACGAGATGGCGCGTCCGTCGGGAAGAGCGACCGTCCTCACCAGGCCGCCCAGCCCCATCCCGATCCCGATCAGATAGAAGATCGGCTCGGCGACCCCGGACAGGATCACGATCCACTGGTGGCGGTAGACGAGGATGTTGCGCTCGACCAACCGCCGGGCGCGCCAGACGACGTCCCATGCGCGGCCCAGTCCGCCCTGCGATGCGACGGCCGCCGGTGACGCCATCGGTCAGGAGGCCAGCCGACGCGCCAGCGAGCGATCCGCCAGCAGCAGGCCGATGCCGAAGAAGACGAGCAGGTAGGCCAGGTGCCAGGGGGCGGTACCGAGGTCCAGGCTGCCCAGGATCAGGCCCCGCAGCAGCTCCACCCCGTGGTAGAGCGGCGTCAGCCAGGCGAAGACCTGCACCGCTCGCGGCATCTGGGTGAGCGGGAAGAACGTGCCGCTGAAGAGGAAGAGGGGATTGATCACGAAGCGATAGACCCATGAGAAACCGATGTCGTTGAGCTGCAAGCCGAGGCCCGTGAGCGCCGCGACCGGGATGGCTAGCACGGCAAGCGGTGACCTGGCGATGCCGAAGATGACGAGCACCGCAAGGAAGATGCTCGCGATACTGGCGATGCGGAACGCGATCCACCCCAGCTCTCCCAGCACGATGTTCCGGGTGCTCAACGGGCTGGACAGGATGGCCTCGTAGTTACGGCCCCACATGATCTTGTTCATGATCGGGTAGGTCGATTCGAAGCTGGCCGTCTGCATGACGGTGGCGCCGAGCAGCCCCGGGCCGAGGAAGCCGATATAGCCGACGGGGCCGAAAGCGGTCGGGTTGGAGCGTGCCAGCAGTGCGCCGACACCCAGGCCCATGGCGGCGAGGAACATGAATGGCTGGAGGAAGCCGAAGAACAGGCTCCGATACCAGATCCGCTTGTAGACCAGCCAGTTCCGATGGAAGAGGTGCGTGGCCGGTCGTAGGCCGATGGGGACGGCGCCCATGCGTGGGCGCGCGGGGACGGCGCTCATTCGACGAGCGATCGGCCGGTCAGGCTCAGGAAGACATCCTCCAGCGAGGCTCGGCGGACCAGCGCGCTCTGGACGTGGATGTTGCGGCGGTGGACCTCGTCGAGGGCCGCCTCTCCGTCGTCGGTGTACACGAGCGTGCGGTCGGGAAGCTCCTCGACGCGCTCCGCGAGCCCCTCCAGCTGCCCGTCGAGGCTGGCCCGCTCCGCGTCGCCGAAGCGCAGCTCGAGCACCTCTCGGGTGGCGTAGCGTTCGATCAGCTCGAGCGGCGATCCCTCGGCCACGATGCGGGCCTTGTCCATCACCACCAGCCGGTCGCAGAGCTGCTCGGCCTCGTCCATGTAGTGGGTGGTGATGATCAGCGTCGCGCCGCGCTGCTTGAGTCGGTAGAGCCGGTCCCACAGCAGATGACGCGCCTGGGGGTCGAGGCCGGTGGTCGGCTCGTCGAGGATCACCAGTTGCGGCTCGTTGATGAGCGCTCGGGCGATGGTCAGCCGCCGCTTCATGCCGCCAGAGAGCGGCTCGACCTGGTCCTTGGCGCGCTCGGCGAGCTGCACGAACTCGAGGAGCTCGTCAGCGCGGCTGCGCGCCACGGAGCCGGGAATGTCGAAGTAGCGGGCGTACATCTCGAGGTTTTCGCGCACCGTCAGCTCGGTGTCGAGGTTGTCGACCTGCGGCACCACACCCAGACGCGCCTTGATCTCGCGCGCCTGGCTGGCCGGGTTCATGCCGATCACCGCCAGCTCGCCGTCGCTCACCGGCGAGGCACACGCGATCATGCGCATGGTCGAGGTCTTGCCCGCTCCGTTGGGCCCCAGGAAGCCAAAGGCTTCCGCCGGCCGCACGTCGAAATCGACGGCATCCACCGCGGTGAAGCTGCCGAATCGCTTCGTCAGCTTCCGGGCGCGGACCAGCGCATCACCGGTGGCACCAGACATGAAGCAGAGATTCTATCGGCGGTCGCCGCCTGCTCGCTTGCGCTGGAACGCTTCAGGCGCAATACTACGTGGCGCGTAGTATCGTCCAACGTAGCAATGGAGCAGCGAGCATGCGGCCGGCGGTCCAGGATCCCGCTCTTCTGATCATGATCAGCCTCGCCTCCGGCCCCAAGCACGGGCACGCCATGATGCGTGATGTGGAGGCCTTTTCCGGCGCGCACCTGGGTCCCGGAACCCTGTATGGCGCGCTCACGCGGCTGGACGACGGAGGACTCGTGGAACCGCTCGCTCCTGAGGGCCGGCGCCGCCCGTACCGCCTCACACCGGCCGGGGTGACGGCGCTCCGCGCCCGCCTCGGGGAGATGCGCCAGGCGCTCAGCATCGGTCTGGCTCGGGTGGCCCACGAATGAACCCGCGCCTGGCTCGGCTGCTGGTGCATGCCTACCCACCTTCCTGGCGACGGCGCTACGGATCCGAGTATGCCGCCCTGCTCGAAGACCTGCCCGCGACGCTCTCGGCCGTCTCTGACGCCGTCCGCGCCGGTCTCGCCGTCCGAGGCCGAGCCCTGTCCAACGCCTTGCTCAGTTCGGGAGGACCTGACGTGACGATCGACTTTGGTGGATGGCAGGCGCGCACGTTTGCGCTGCTGGCGATCCTTGTCGCATTGCCGACGACCATCG
This sequence comes from Chloroflexota bacterium, assembly GCA_005880165.1. Taxonomy (GTDB): domain Bacteria; phylum Chloroflexota; class Limnocylindria; order QHBO01; family QHBO01; genus CF-82. Next base: position 2,771 of record VBJP01000012.1, read on the forward strand.
TGCTGGCGCTCAGCGCGCTCGCCTATAACGTCGGCGTCCCGGGCATGGCCACCGCCATCGCGCCGATCCAGAGCCAGCTCTTGGGAAGCAAGCTCATCGGTCTGGGCCTGATGGGGGCGCCCGTACTCGCCTTCGTGATCGCGGTGCTGCCGGTCCTGCGCCTCTCGATCCAGCGCGAAGCTGGCGAGCTCATGATCTCGTTTGCCATCCGCGGTCGAGCGCTGACCCTGGTGGCGGCCGTCCTCTCGCTGCTGCTCATCGCGTTCTTCGCGATGCACAGCGCCACCGAGTTCCTGTTCGGCACCTAAGCCACGGGTCCATCCAGACCGCGGGACGACCCGAGCGGCGGTATTACCTCGGCTACTCGAAGGGCGCCCGTTCCGGCTGCTGGGCGCTCCGGTATCACTGGCCTTCCTCGCTGAGCGCCCCTGGGGCTCAAGCAGCGCTCTTGCAGCACTCGGCTCACTGAGAGCGCCACCGCGGTAGAGGCCTCGCAATTAGCCAGAGGTGAGACGTCAGGCCTCGACCACCTCCTCGCTGACGGGAACCGCCTTGCGCGCCTGGCGCTGAGCGCTCTCCGCTGCCTTGCGGGCCCTGGCGAGCAGGGCATCCCGATCCACCCCGACCCGCTCGAGCACCCACCAGTCGAGCCGATCCGCACCCGCTGCGCCGAGGACCGCGCCCAGCCAGAAGGCCAGCCCGACGCCGCCGCCGATGGCATCGGCCATCACGCCGGCTGCCACGCCGCCCACGAGGGAGCCGTTGATCATCATCGGCTCGGATCCCTCGCTGGCCCGTTTCGCCAGCTGTTGGTCCACCACCGTGATTCCGGCGCGGACCGCCGCGCCCGCAACGCTGCCGCCCAACGCGGCGAAGATCGAAAGGATCAGTCCCATCTCATGCCTCCCAGGTTTCGCCCGGCTCGAGCTCGACCACCTTCGCGTCGGTGAGCTTCGCCAGCTCGGAGGGCGTGCCCGCCAGGATCGGGAAGGTGGCGTAATGGACAGGGATCACGGTCCGCACGCCGGTCAGGGTGATCGCCCTGGCAGCGGCAGCCGGCCCCATGGTGTAGTGCCCGCCGATGGGCAGCACCGCGATGGTCGCTCCCCAGGCCCGCACGAACGCCATGTCGCCGAAGAGGTCCGTGTCGCCGGAGTGGTAGACCTTGGTGCCGTCCTCGAACTCGATCAGCCATCCCCAGCAGCCGGCCTCGCGAGTCGCCTCGGGCCCGCCGCCGGTGATGGTGATGCCGCCCGAATGCACGGCATGGAACATGGTCAGCTTGATCCCGGCCGCTTCGACCGTGCCGCCCTTGTTCATGCCGATGGCCTGCACGCCGAGTCCGGCCAGGTAGATCGAGAGCTCGTGGCTGCCGACCACGGTGGCGCCCGACTGGGCGAGCTCGATGACGTCCGCCGCGTCGTTGCCGACGTGGTCGAAATGCCCGTGGGTGGGTGCCACGACGTCGACCTGCTCGGGCTCGCGGTAGGCATCCGCGAAGGTCGGGGCCGCGCTCCAGCGGTCGACCCACAGCCACTTATCGGCGGGCGATCGATACAGGATCCCGCCGTGCCCGAGCCTCGTGATGCGCAGGGTGCCCATGGTCACCGTCCCTCTTCGCTCATCGTGCTCTGCGGACCATCCTAGACCGATGCGTCCGCGATCAGCCTCCTGGCCCCCGCCGCTGGCCGCCTAGCCCGGTACGAGCAGGTGGCCTGCCAGTGCGATGCGCCGCATCCACGGCAGCTCGCGCTCGATGGTGGTCTCCGGACCGTGGCCGGGAAGGACCCTGACGTCGTGCGGCAGCGCCTGAGCGAGCCGCCGCAAGCTGGAGACCATCGCCCCATCGTCGCCACCGGGCAGATCGGTCCGTCCGTAGCTCCCGGCGAAGAGCACGTCGCCGCTCAGGAGGAGCCCCTCTCGCTCCTCGTAGAGGCAGACCGAGCCCTCCGTGTGGCCGGGCGTGTGCAGCACGTCGAAGGTCAGGTCGCCGACGGTCAGCTTGTCGCCCTCGCGCAAGTCATGCTCTGCCACGCTCGGCTCCATCTCGAAGCCGTAGGCGTTGGTTCCCTCCAGCCGATAGGCGTCGTCGGGGTGAATGGCGATGGGGGCGTCCGATGCCCGGCGCAGCGCTGCGTTGTCGAAGACGTGATCGATGTGGCCGTGGCTGTTCGCGATCAGCTGCACTCGTAGGTCGTTGGCGGCCGCACGCTCCATCAGGGCTGTGGCCGCGCCCATGCCTGGATCGAGGACCAGGGCATCCGGCGACTGACCGTCCCACACGAGGTAGGCGTTCGTCCGCCAGGGGCCGAAGCTGCCGGTCTCGATGTGCGGCAGGTGCGTGGCCGGTCCCCCGCTCCGCTGGATGATCGGGTCGCTCACGCCCTCACTGCTCGGCGACGCCGGCCGGCCCTACCACCCCCGGCAGGCCCGCCGCCACGCGCAACCCCAGGTGCGAGGAAAGCTCTTCTGCCAGGGCGTCTTCCACATCGCCCATCTCGAGCCGGTGACCGATCTCGCGCTCGAGGCTGGTCACCTCCTTGTCCGGGATGCCGCATGGCACCATCTCGGCGAACCAACGCAGGTCGGTGTTGACGTTCAGGGCGAGGCCGTGGGTCGTCACGCCGCGTCGGACGCGGACGCCGATCGCGGCCAGCTTCCGCGCACCTCCGACCCACACGCCGGTCAGCCCTTCGAGTCGATCAGCCTGGACGCCGAAGCGGGCCGCGGTAGCGACGATCGCAGCCTCGAGCGTCCGCACATATCGGCGCAGGTCGAGAGGATCCCGCAGCTCGACGATCGGGTACGCGACCAGCTGACCCGGACCATGGAAGGTGATGTCGCCGCCGCGATCGACCCGGAGGAAGCTGGCGCCCAGTTCGCGAAGACGCTGGGGGCTGGCGATCAGGTTGGATGCATCCCCGCCGCGGCCGATGGTGTAGACCGGAAAATGCTCCAGCAGGAGCAGGCGGTCACCGATGCGGCGCTCCCGGCGCTGCTGCGCCAGCTCGTCCTGGAGCTCCCAGGTCGGCTCGTACGCCACAGTCCCCAGGCGATCGATGGTCAGCGCGCCGCCGTGCGCCAGCAGCAACGGCCTGGCGTCGCTCGCCGGCTCGAAGGGCTCGTCGCGGCGCGGCCTGCGCGTGGGGCTGGGCGGCACCTCTTGGGACGGACCCGACGAGATGTCGCGCATGGCCGGGCCGGGTGACGCCATCAGACGGCAACCGCTCCCGGCACGCCGGGCACCTGCTCGGCGGCGTGATAGCTCGAGCGGACCAGCGGGCCGGACTGGACGTGCCGGAAGCCGATCTCGAGCCCGATGCGGCGCAGGCTCATGAACTCGGCGGGCGTGTAATAGCGGCGCAGCGGCAGATGCTGACGGCTGGGGCGCAGGTACTGGCCGATGGTCAGCACCTCGATCTCCGCGGCGCGGAGGAGGCGCATCGCCTCGATCACCTCCTCCCAGGTCTCGCCAAGGCCGAGCATCATCCCCGTCTTGGTCACCATCGCGTCATGACCGATCTCGGTCGCGATGCGCCGACCCGTGGTCAGCACGCCCACGCTGCGGTCCCAGCGCGCCCGACGTCGGACCGGACGCTGCAGCCGTGGCACCGTCTCGACGTTGTGGTTGAGGATCTCCGGCTGCGCCTCGACCACGGTGCGAATGTCCGCCTCGCGACCGTTCAGGTCGCTGATCAGCACTTCCACGCTGGTTCCGGGATTGGCGAGGCGGATCTGGCGAATCGTCTCGGCGATCATCTCGGCACCACCGTCGGGCAGGTCGTCGCGCGCGACCATGGTGACCACCACGTGCTTGAGCCCCATGCGTGCCGTCGCCTCCGCGACGCGCCGTGGTTCGTCCCAGTCGGTGACCGGGGGACGGCCGGTCTCGATGGCGCAGAAGCCGCAGTTCCGGGTGCAGACCGAGCCCAGGATCATGAAGGTGGCTGTCCCCAGGGTCCAGCACTCGCCCATGTTCGGGCAGCGTGCCTCCTCGCAGACCGTGTGCAGGCCCTCGCCGTGGATGAGCTGCTTGAGTCCCGCGTAGGTCGCCCCCGCACCGATGCGGACCTTCAGCCACTCCGGCCGCCGGCCGCCGGGTCCGGCGTTCTCCGGCAGCGGGTCGCCCGGAGCCAGGAGACCTCCGTCGACCATGGCGCCACCCGGGTACATGACCTCGGACGGTGCGCTGTGCCCGCGGGCATCTTGGGCGGGTTGATCGAGGACGCTGAGCTCGCCAAGCGCCGAGAAGTCGCGCCGGGAAGCAGGAAGCGACTGGGAATCGAGGGGCATGATCCAGAGTCTAGCGAAGCGTTCTGCTGGTTGCCGTAGCCGGGAGGGTCCTCGATCTAGCGGTCTGCGGCCTCCCCGGTGTCCAGTGCGCCCTCGATTGGCTCGCTCACCGCGGGGTCGCCGTCGCTGCCGGCGCCATCGGTGCTCTCGCCTCCCACACCATCGCTGTCCTGAACGGCTTGTCCGGACAGAGCCGCAGGGGGAGGCTCGTCCGCATCGAGCTGTTCTTCCGGAGGCAGTTCGTCGACCGATCCGAGCGGCTGGTTCTCGAGGCTGGAATACGCCTCCCAGGCAGCGCGGGGCCTGGATCTTGCAGTGTCGGCACCGGCGGCACCAGCCGCTGCGGCGCGCCGCACGAACGCGGGGGAGGGCGGCGCATCGGGCGGCCCATGAGATTCGGGCGATGGTCGCTCCTCGGCCTGACGGCGTCCAGTCAGCAGGGCGATGCCCCCGACGCCCAGGATGACGAAGAGCCCGAGCACGATCGCGGGAAGAAGCGGCCCGCTCTGGTCCGCGGCACCGCCAGCAGCCGTGCCCGGCGAGGAGGAGGGCTGCGTTGCGCCGCCTACCGCCGTGGGCGTGGACGGCGGCCTGCCGGTCGGCGTATCTCTGGCGGACGGAGAACTACGCGGAGACCGGGCCGGGCTTGCGGCGGTGGAGCGCGTGGGTCTCGCCGAAGGGCGTGGGGTGGCCGCCGGGGGTTTGGGCGTGGACTTGGGCGTCGGGACGGGTGTTGATGTGGGAGGCGCGGTCGTCGTGACCTGGCCGGCAGGTAGGTCGGCGACCCTGCCGATAGCCGTGGCGGAAAAAGTCACGCTCCTGGTCCCGGCAGGAAGCCGTCGCGACCCACGCCACGTCCCATTCGAGGACGTGCCGCTGACGAGGCTCAGCGCTACCGTCAGCGTACCGACGCGTGCGACCACGCTGGTCGCCGGCTTCCCGGCGTAGTGGACGGAGAAGACAAACAACGTTGCCGTGGTGCCCGTCCGGGGACTGACGACCGCGCTGCTCAGCACGTTCTTGGCGAGGACCGGCGCGACCGTGAGCACGAGAGCGGCGACCAGCAGCACAAGCGATGCGCCGACGCGCCTGGCGAGGGAGGGGCGGTATTGCGGGGTGACCATGGACGAAGCAGCCAAGCGGGCCATTCCTTAGTCGCGCTCAAGCGAGCGGCAGTTTCGCCAGTGGTGTTGCGGGCCACAATAGCCCTGATGGCACCCGAGGTCACCCGTCTCGTGTCAGGGCTGGAGGCCGCGCTGTCTGCCGCGGGGACGCCTGAGCGCGCATCGCGGGAGAAGCGCTATCTGAAGAGCGACCTGCACTTCCTGGGCGCATCGGTCTGGGAGATACGTCGTGCGGTCAAGGTGGTGATCGACCGCGAGGCGCTCGATCACGATGGCCTCGTCGCGCTGGTCTCCGAGCTGTGGCGCGAACCTGTCCATGAGCGACGGATGGCGGCGGTGGCGGCCCTCGAGCTGCGCGAGCGCTTGCTCGGTATTGCGGACCTGGCGTTGGTGGAGGCGCTGCTGCGCGATTCCCGAACGTGGGCCCTGGTCGACGGACTGGCCGGCGACGTTGCCGGCTCGATTGCGCAGCGCGACCCGGCCGGTGCCGGTCCGATCCTGGACCGATGGGCGGTCGATCCGGACTTCTGGGTGCGCCGGGCAGCCGTGCTGGCGGAGCTCAATCCGCTTCGCGCAGGCGCTTCCTTCGATCGGTTTGCGCGACATGCCGATGCCATGCTGGACGAGCGCGAGTTCTTCATTCGCAAGGCGATCGGATGGGTGCTGCGCGAGGCGGGCAAGCGGCGGGCGCCCGAGGTCATCGCCTGGCTCGCACCGCGAACCGGGCGCGCGAGCGGCGTCACCATGCGCGAGGCGGTCCGTTACCTGCCCGAGCAGGACGCAGCGCGGCTGATGTCGGCGTACCGCGCCGGCGCACCCGCCGTCTGACCCTCCACGCTCAGCTGCGAGGGTGGAGCCCACGTCACGTGGGACCGGGGTACCCGCCAGGTACTGCACCGAACCGTACCCGGGTCATTTCATGGCCGCTTCAACCTCGACACCGCATCGGCACCCTTCCATCGTCCTATCGACCGCGGACCCGCGGATCCTTACCCTCGCTCGACAATGTCACTCGCGCGCCACCGCGAGCAGGCGACCCGCAGCGCTCGCCGTCCGATGCTGCTGGCGCTGGTCCTTGCCATTTTCCTGGTCCTGGTCGGGATCACCGCGAGTGCCCTGGTGGCGATCACATCGGCCCACCTGTCGACCGCCACCTTGAACGCCACGGTCTCCCGTGACGCCTCGCTCGTCGAGCTGTTCGTCAACGGGAATCTGCGTCCCGGGGACCTCGCGCCGGGCGGCGCCGACCCCTCGCGCCGAGCTGAGCTCAATTCCCAGCTTCGGGCGCTGACCCGCAACGACCAGATCCTCCGCGTGGATGTGCGGGCGCCGAGCGGAGAGGTCCTGTTTGCCAGCGAGCCGTCAACGGTTGGGGACCGCCCCGCGATGTCACTCGGGATGCTCGATGCGCTGGCGGGCACGCCGTCAGCGGCGATCACGCCGTCGCGCGACCTTCAGGACGTCGCCGGGGCACCGCTGAGCGCCTCTTCAGCGGTGTCGGAGTACCTGCCGTTGGTGGGCGAGGACGGTCGCACCGCTGCGGTGATGGCCCTCTGGCGCGACGCCCGCCCACTCCTCGCGAGCGTCGAGCAGGTGCAACGCGATGTCGTCATCGTGGTCATGGGAGCCGCGATCGTCCTCGCCGCGATCCTCTTCATCGTCTTTCGGGCGGCTCAGCTGCGGATCAACCGCCAGCAGGCACAGCTGCTCGAAGCGACGCAACGCGACCCATTGACCGGGCTGCTGAACCACGGTGCCGTCGTGGCACGCCTCGCTGACCTGGTGGAGACGGTGCGGCGCGACGCCGGCAGCGTGGGAGTGGCGCTGCTCGACGTCGACAACTTCACGCTCCTCAACGAAACGCACGGTCACCCGTCAGGGGACGCCGTCCTTCGCGGCGTAGCCGACCTGCTGGGGGACGACGAAGCCCAAACCACCGTTGCCGCCCGATACGGGCCGGACGAATTCCTGGTGGTGCAGACGGGCGCCTCCGCGACCGATGTCGAGCGGAGCGTGGTGGACCTGCGCGCCCGCCTCACCGACGTGACGGTCCAGTTCGGCGATTCGGAGCGGCTGCCGGTCACCGTGAGCGTAGGCATCGCCGCTCTCCCGGAACACGCAGCGTCGGTGACGGAGCTGTTGTCGCAAGCCACGGTCGCCCTGCAGGAAGCGAAGGCCAGTGGCGGTGACGCGGTGCGGACGGTCGCGGCGCGTCGAGCCCGACCCGTGGCCGGTAGCTTCGACGTCCTGCAGGGCCTGGTCATCGCGGTCGACACCAAGGATCGGTACACCAAGCGCCATTCCGATGACGTCGCCCGCTATGCGGTCTTCCTTGCCAAGCGGCTCGGCCTCGACAAGGAGACGCTGGCGACCGTCCGCGTCTCCGGGCTGCTGCACGACGTCGGAAAGATCGGCATCCCCGACTCGCTGCTGCGCAAGCCGAGCAAGCTCACCGCGCAGGAGTTCGACGTCTTCAAGCAGCACGTCGCGCTCGGCGATTCCATCGTCCGCGACCTTCCCAACCTCGAGGCCGTGCGCGCCGGCATTCGCCATCACCACGAGCGATGGGATGGACGGGGGTATCTCGAGGGGCTGGAAGCTGAGGAGATCCCGCTCATCGGCCGGATCATGGCTGTCGCCGACGCCTTCAGCGCGATGACCACGACGCGTCCATATCGGAAG
>VBJP01000301.1 GCA_005880165.1 Chloroflexota bacterium
TTTCACGGGGACGTGGAGTGGCTCGGTTCTCGGGGAGCTACCCCAACCAGCGGAACTGCCGCGACAGCGGCAGAGCCGAGGCCCGTGCCTAAGGCCCTTCTCGCAATGGGCCGGCATCGGGCGGGACGGGTGCACCGCTGGCCAACCGAGCCGGATTCATCCTAACGCAGTGGGATGCTCAGAGCCAACCCGGCGTTCGGAACGCCGAAACCGAGCGAAGGAGAAGGACGAGCGGGTTCGATGGGTGCTAGAGGCCAGGAACCATCGAAAGCGGACCCAGGATGCGCTCGATCTCCGCGCGGTAGCGTGCGCCGGATGGATGGCGCGCCAGCCATCGCAGGTAGTCGGGATCGCGCTCCGCAAGCTCTTCGATGGTCTGGCCCGCGTAGTGACCGAAGTCGATGCGGCCCGCGTCGAACGACGCGTGGGCGGGACGCTCGTGACCTGGACCGACCGGAAGGCTGCCTTCGCCGTCGACGTCGAAGCCCCCATGCTCGCCTGAAAGAATGCCCATCTGCCTGCTCCTGCCCTGCCCAGACTGCGAAATCGTGCCGGGATGTTAGGGCCACCGATGCCCACACGCAACGGGAAATTTCGTTTCAGGCGCCGCGTACTTCCCTCCCATCCACGAGTGTGACCTGGCTGTGCGTCGAGGCGAGCCGTTCGTCGGCCGCCAAGAGCGTGGCGAGGTTCACGTTAAGCACCGCCAGGTCGGCGCGAGCACCGGGCCGCAGGTGGCCCAGATCCAGTCGGCCGGCCGCGCGCGCCGGGCCGAGCGTATAGGCCGAGAGCGCAGCTTCCGCGGTCAACGCCTCGCCTGGCCTCCACGGTCCCGATGCCTCATCGAGAGCGGTCCGTCGCACTGCCGCATGGATCCCGAGCCAGGGGTTGGCGCTCTCGATCGGCGCATCCGAGCCGAATGCCAAGAGCGCGCCAGCCGCAGCCATCGAACCGAACGCGTAGGCGTCCTGCAGACGGCCAGCCCAGCAGTCCTCCGCAGCCTGGCGGTCCGAAGGGAGGTGGATCGGCTGCACGCTGGCGGTCACGCCAAGCGCAGCGAGGCGCGACCGATCGGCTGCTCGGACAAGCTGCGCGTGCTCGACCCGATCTGGGGGAAGATCCGCACGAGCCGGCCCTCGATCCAGCCCGTCGAGAACCGCTGACACCGCCCGGTCCCCGATGGCATGCATGGCGAGCCCGATGCCTGCCCGCCGGCTTCGCCGCAGGAGGTCGTCCAGCTCGTCGGGACCGATGCGCAGAATTCCCCTCTGCTCGCCCTCGCCACACGTATAGGGCGCGAAGAGCGCCGCAGTACGGGAACCGAGCGCACCGTCCGCGTACAGCTTCGCCCAACCCACGCGCATCCACGCGGCGTCCGACAGCGGCTGCCCGGTGAGCATGCCGCGCTCGGCGGCGGCGGCGACGGCATCCGCCGGCAAGTTGAGCGTCGCCCGGAGCCTGCCGTCGAAGATGCGCTCGGCTGCCGCAAGACTGCTGAAGGAATCGCCGAGGGCCGCGTACGGGCCGTTGCCATTGCCATCGGTCGGGTCTCCGGCGTCCGTCACCCCGGTTATTCCCTGCCCCGAGAGCTCCTGCGCGACCTCGCGCAATGCCTCGTCCAGGGGTTCTCCGACGATTCGCGCAGCGTGGCGGGCGACAAGGTCGGCGGCGCTCTCCCGCAGCAGTCCGTTGAGGCGCCCGCGCGCGTCGCGCTCGAAGCGACCACCCGGCGGATCGGTGGCGTCGTCGGCGATGCCCGCCCGCGCCATGGCCGCGCTCGAGGACCATGCCGAATGACGGTCATGGCTCTTCAACAACGCTGGACGGCCGTCGACCGCCGACTCAAGGCGGTCGACCTCCGCGACTCTCAGGACTTCGGTGTGCCAGCCATCGCCGAGCACCCATGACCCGGGCGGCAGAGTTCGGGCGGCGGACGCGATCCGCGCCGCGATCTCATCCATGCTGCGTGTGTCCTCGAGGTCCACGGTGCGGCGAGCGCGCGCCATCCCCACCAGGTGCAGGTGGAAGTCGTGCAGGCCCGGGACCACGGCAAACGGACCCGCTTCGATCAGCCGCGCATCCGGCGCGGCGGCCTCCCACACGTCCCGGGCCGAGCCCGTCGTCACCACCGCGCCATCGGCGATGCCGATCGCCTCGGCGGTCTCGAGCCCGTCCGGGCGTGCCGTCACCACGATCTGGCCCGTCACCACCAGGCTAGGTCGCGGCGTTCTCATCGGTCCGCTAATGCGTGGCCCGTGCGTGGCGTCTTCCGGAACGTGGTCGTCTCAGGACCAATCGCGATCCTCACCAGCGCCGTTGGGACCACCACCAGCCAATGGGAGAGGAAGAG
>VBJP01000013.1:0-200 GCA_005880165.1 Chloroflexota bacterium
TGCGTCTGCAGGAATGTGCCGCCCAATGCCGTCTCACCCGCGCGGGGCAAACGTGGCAGCTGCATCACCATGTCGGTGTTGATCGAGCCGACGATGAATACGGCCCCGCTCATCGGGCGCCTCTCGGCCCGGTCGAGGCGCGCGCAACGAGTTCCGGCTTCATCACGACCCGCTTGCTCGTGCGCCGGAGCCCGCGTAGC
>VBJP01000013.1:205-21546 GCA_005880165.1 Chloroflexota bacterium
GCCGGTTGGCGCACTGTGCTCAGGCTCGGCGACACGAGTTTGGCGTATGCGATGTCGTCGTAGCCGACGACACTGAGATCTTCTGGGACGCGACACCCTCGCTCGTCAGCCGCGGCGAGGACGGCAAGCGCCAGTAAATCGTTCGCCGCGCACACCGCGGTCGGCCGGTCATCACGCTGAAGGAGCTCAACGGCCTGCTTGAAGCCGCTCTCGAACGTAAACGCCCCATCTGTCAGCGAGACGGCCTCCAGCCGGTTGAGATCGAGTGCGCGTACGAATCCAATTCGGCGCTCCATCGCAGTCGAAAGCGCAATCTCTCCATTGATGAGCGCAAGGCGCTTGTGGCCAAGTCTCGCCAGGTGCTCGACTGCCAGGCCCATGCCGGTCACGTTGTCACCCACGACCCGATCGCCAGCCCAGCCAGGCACAACGCGGTCGACCGCCACAGTGGGAACCCGACTGGCGCGCTCGCGGAGTTCGTCGCGGTCTGCTTTGGCTGCGATCGCGACGATCATCCCGTCGACGCCGCGATCGCTGAAGTTGGCGAGGTAGCGCCGCTCCTTTTCGGGGTCGTTGTCCGAGTTGCCCAACACAGCTGCGTAATCGGCTTCCCCCAGCACGTCCTCCGCGCCGCGTGCAAGCTCCGCGAAAAATGGGTTGGCGATATCAGGCAACACCACGCCGACCGTGTTGGTGCGGCGACGAACCAGCGCCCGTGCGACCCGATTAGGTCGGAATCCGAGGTCCTGGATGGCCGACTCCACGCGTGCTCGGGTATGCGGCCGCACGTACCGGGATTCAGACAGGACGTGCGACACCGTGCCGAGCGATACGCCCGCCGCGTTCGCGACGTCCTGCATCGTCGGCGTCTTTGCCGCGGCCGTCGCTTGCGCCATCCCAACGCTCGGATCTCGTGGGGAATTGAAGCGCTTCATTGAAGCGTTTCATTGAAGCGTCGATCTGCGGGGCTGTCAAGCCAAGACGCCAGCCGTCTAACTGACCCGCCAGCAGCGGACGTCGGGCCGCGGACGTGTACCACAGTGGTCGAAGACGGACCCCCCAATCCGGCCAAAGGCCTCCGAGGTCTCTGTACGGCGTTGGGGCGCCGTGACACGGATCGAACCAGCCACCAAACAATCAACAATCGTCCGGCCAAGTCAGACCACCACCAGGCGGCTGTACGTGGGACAACCTGCGCAGAGGGGAAGGGCAAGCGGACGTGGCCTGAGTGGGAGACCTGACCCAACGAAGGCTCGCTGAGGCGCTGACCACCCGGTACAGACCGCCGACTACGGCGGTCTGTTAGGAGTTCTTAGGAGACACGTCCTAGCTCCGCGAGTGTTGGCACCAGGGATACCTCCCAGCCACCCGTCCGCTTGGCATCGAGGGCTGCGTCCTGCAGCGCCACGCGGCTAGCGCGCCACGCGGTAGCCGAGGTACACGACTCTCGAGCTGAAGGTGCGGGTCTCGACGAGTTCGAGATCCACCCGGCGCTCGTGCCGGGGAAAGAATGGAATGCCACCGCCAACCAGCACCGGGTAGACCATGGCCCGGTATTCGTCGATCAGACCCAAGGCGGCCGCCTCGGCGGCGAGCGTGGCACCGCCGATCGCGATGTCGCCCTCCCCCGGCTCGGCTCGCAACCGCTCGATCTCCTCCGCCAGGCCGCCGGAGGCCAGGCGGGCAGTGCCCTGCACCGCCGACAGCGTGGTGGAGAACACCACCTTTGGGAGCGGATTCCAGAGCGCGGCCCACTCGCGCTCTGCGTCGTCGAGCGATGGATCCTGATCGGCGGTCTCCCAGTACAGCATCGTCTCGTACAGCCGTCGTCCCAACAGGTGGACGCCGACCCCTCGTATCTCGTCGATCCAGAAGCGAAAGACCTGCTCGTCCGGCGCCGTCCAGTCGAAGCCGCCGTCCGGCCCGACGATGTAGCCGTCGAGCGAGACGCCCATCGAATAGGTCACGCTACGCATCAGAAGTCCTCCTCGGTCCGGGTTCGAGCGGAGCGACGTCGGCGGGGTCAAGCACCGCGCTGTGGCCCGATGGAAGGCGCCAACCGATCAGGATGTTGTCCGGGTTCGAATCAATAACCGAGTGGCTCCGGCGGGCCGGAGCGAACCTGCAACAAGCCGTAAGCGACAGACGAGGAAGCTGCCCGGCTCGACCATGTTGCGCTTCTCCCCTACCCCTGGGAACCCGCAAGGATCAGTTAAGCGGTCAGAAAGCGCTGTAGTGGCCGAATCCTCCGGATATGCGGCGCTCAAAACGCGGTCCTGAGCACGAATTCGTATTGGTGGGCGGCGCTGGATTCGAACCAGCGGCCTCCTGCATGTCAAGCATTTCCGCCTGAGCGCTGTGCTCGGAGCGTGGCAGAATCGAGCAAAACCGCCACAGTTATGCGGTCACGGAACACGGTGTCGGGAGGGATCTGGTGGGAGACACTAGACCCAAACCAGTGACCTCTTCCATGTCAAGCGTTTCCGCCCTGAGCGCTGTGATGCGAGCATGTAGGGCCGAGCAAAATCAGCGCAGTTATAAGGTCCCAGTCTGCACACCCGGCAACTCGTGTCAGCTCCCCGACGCAATCCTGAATGGTAGGGAACGCGTTGATGGATAGCTGCGCGTGCCCTGCGAACGGAGACGGTCGGCTAATGCCACCTCATCGGTATTTGACGAACGCAGGCGGCGCGACCGCCGACCTACTGGACCCAGAGCTGGTCGAAAAGGATGGCCCATTGCGGGTGGTGCTGGTAGTTGCCGACCCGCGCAGACACGAAATCGGTCACACGCACATTCACCAGCGCGGCGATCGGCGCCGCATCGACGATCATCCGGTCCACCGTGGCCCAAGCGTCTCCTGCAGCTGCCGGATCGGTCTGCTGTAGCTCGCGCGCCTTCTGCATCTGAGCCTCGACCTCCCGGTCGCAGAATCGGGCGAAATTCAACACGTTTGCGCAGGTGAACTGTGTCAGCTGCGATGCTGCCGACGGGAAGTCCGGGAACCAGGCGATCACCAGCGATTGGACCTTTGGGCCCTTACTGGGGTCGAACACATCGGGAGCCTCGCGAAGCGTCGTCTTGAAGCCCAGGTCGGCGAGGACGCGTGCGATGTACTTGCCCATGGGGAGGAATTGGCGAAGGGTCGTCACCGTGATAGCACTGCCTGACTTCCCTGATGACGCCACGAGCTGCTGCGCCTTGATTCCATCCGGTGCGGTCCATGTTCCTGCAGGGTTCGGGTTGGTGGTGTAGGGACAGTACGGCCGATAACCATGCGTGTTCGGAAGCAGAACCTGACACGTCACCTCGGCCTGCTCAGGCCCTCCTGCGAGCTCCACCAACCTCGCGCGGTCAACGGCTAGGTTCACCGCGCGACGGACCTTCGGATCGTCGAATGGCGGGAGCAACGTGTTCATGTACAGGAACGTCGTCCCGATCACCGAGGGGTGAAACTGCGTGGGGTACTGGACGCGGAGCTCAGCGAGGCGAGACGGATCAGGTTGATCGAACGGCGATCCGATCATGGCATCGGCGGATCCGTTGACGATCATGTCGAGCTGGTCGTCGGGGCTGAGCTCGGTCGTCCATACCATCTCGTCCGGGTACCCATCCGGCCGCGCGATTCGCGACCACTGGCGGAAGCGCGGATTCCGCACCACACGCACCTCTTTCGGGCTGAACGAGGCGATCATGTACGGGCCAGTGGCGGGTACAGGATGACTGCTGATGGTGTCGGTCTGAACGCTGGCAGCGGTCGCCACCGCAAACGTCAGGGCGAGCTTCTGCAGGAAGTCTGGATCGGGCTCAGTGAGGTGGAACGTCACGGTGCCGGCCACATCATCGGTCACGATCCCCTCGTGGAGGTCGCACTGTCGAGGGTGGCGTTCGCATTCGCTCGCGCCGACGATCCCGCTGTAGAACGGAGCAACAGGCTGCGGGGGCGCCGTGTACACACGTTCGATTGCTCGGCGGAAGTCAGACGCCCGGATCGATGACCCGTCCGAATAGACGAGGCCGTGGCGGAGCTCGAAGGTGTACGTCGTGCCGCCATCGGTAGGGCGCGGCAAGGAGGCGGCCAGATCAGGGACGAGCAACGTGCCACCGGGGCCGCCCGTTCGCTGGAAGCCCACCAGGCCGTCGTTGGTCATGCTCAGCAGCGACCAAGCCTGATTGTCGAAGGCCGTGGCCGGATCGATGGTGTCGAACGGATCCGAGCCGACGATCCGGAATGTTCCTCCGCGGTGGCTCGCGGTGGAAGCGCGGGCGCTGAACCAAAGCTGGTCGTTCGCGACCACGAGGGCTTGTGGGGCGCTGCCGACGGCGATGCGCGTGGCCGAGTTGGTTGCCGGATCGATCCGGTAGATCGCCCCATCGATGGCACTCGCCACCCACACGCCGGCTGCTGAGCTCGCCATGGCCGTTGGACCTTCGCCAACGTCGATCAGCGCCGTGACCCGATTCGCGGCGGGATCGATCCGCGAGACGGTCCCGTCCTGGCCATTGGCGACCCAAACCGCTCCGTCCGCAAACGTGACCGCCCGCGGTCCGTTCCCCACGGTGAGAGAGGCGACCGTGCGGCCCGTGGCCGGATCCACACGGATGACGCTTCCCACCGAGTCCGCGATCCACACCGCCGCGTCCGTCGCCGCGATGCCGCTCGGCGACGCGGCGACCGCGTAGACGCCGGAGACGGCACCCTTCGCCGGGTCGATGCGCGACAGCGTTCCGTCGAAGGCGTTGGTGACCCACACCGCACCTGCGCCCGTGGCGACCGCGGTAGGACCATTGCCGACGGTGATCGGCTGGACCACTCGATTGTTGTCGGGGTTGATGCGTGAGACGGTGCGATCGCCGCTGTTCGCGACCCAGATCGAGCCGAAGCCAACTGCCACGCCGCTGGGCGCCGACCCCACGTCGATCGTCTGGACCAGGAGCCGGGTACGAGGGTCGATGCGCGAGACGGTGTCGTCCCCGGTGTTCGCCACCCAGACCGCCCCCTCGCCGAAGGCAATCGCGTCCGGTCTCGTACCGATGCCGACCTCGCCCACGATCCGGTCGCTGGCCGCATCGATCAAGCCAGCGCTGTTCGGCTGCACGCCGGGCAGGGACGGAGGAGGACGCGTGATCAGGAACGTGCCGGCTGCGGCGGCGGCCACGACCGCTACACCTCCGCCGATCAGCGCGATCCGCCGGCGGCGGGCGCGTCGCTCGAGCGTCCGGCGGACGGCGGCGACTTCGCGACCGGCAGTCCCGGCGGCGATCGGGAATTCATCGCGGAATCGCGCGCCCGGGGTTGCGGCGTAGAGATGCCACTCGCCGGTGACGCCCTTCAGCTCGCGGAGACCCCGATCCTCGAACTCGATCCCGGATCCCGTGACGATGTCACGTACGGTCGCCGAGGTGAGCACCTCGCTGGCGCCCGCCGAGGCACCGACCCGCGCTCCGATATGGACACCAATACCCCGTAGCTTCCCGGCGACCTCTTCGACTTCGCCAGTGTGCAGGCCGGCACGAATCTGCATCCCAAGCTGCGGCATCAGCTCAGCGATGGTCAGCGCGCAGGCGACGGCGCGTGCCGGAGCATCGAACGCCGCAAAGAAGCCATCGCCTGCGGTGTCGATCTCGCGTCCGCCGAACCGACGCAGCTCGCGCCGAATCAGCTCATGGTGCTGCTCGACCCGTTCGCGCCACTGCCGATCGCCGAGTTCGGTGGCGAGGCGGGTCGAATCCACGATGTCCGTGAACAGCACCGTGGTGAGATAGCGATCGAGCCTGCTCGGCGGCCGCCTCACACGGCGCAGTGTCGCATCCGCTGTCGAGACCGGGCAGCGCCCGGTTCCAGAGAGCGCATCGGAATCAGTGACCATCGGTCCAGTTGGGGGTGAGCTGAGACGGACCCGCACGTTAAGTGACGAGCGCCGTAGTGAATTAGCTCAAGGCATCCCCAAGCAGTTATACGGTCAGATTGAGCGTGGGTGAGTCGTTGGTGGGCGGCGCTGGATTCGAACCAGCGGCCTCTTGCATGTCAAGCGTTTCCGTCTGAGCACTGTACTCGGAGGTGGGACCACCGAGCAAAATCGCATCAGTTATACGGTCACGGAGTTCTGCGTCTAGTGTTCGTGACCGCAAAGAGGCGCCACCGCCCCGGGACTCCCTTGAGCACACGGCTGCCGCGATCCTCGAAGTCGATCTGGGAGCCGATGACGAGCTCCTTCACGGTGCTGGTGACCAGGACCTCATCGGCCGATGCAAGGTTGGCAACGCGCGCGCCGATATGGACCGCCAGACCCGCCACATCGTCGTCGCTGACCTCGACCTCGCCCGTGTGGAGCCCGGCTCGAATCGGCAGGTCGAGCTCGCGAGCACGAACCGATAGCTCGTGGGCAGCCTGGACACCGCGTGCCGGTCCATCGAACGTGGCGAGGATGCCGTCACCGGTCGACTTGATCAGCCGGCCGGACGCCGCTGTGACGACTTCGGCGGACAACCGCCCGAAGGTTCCGAGGAGGTCGCGCCAGGCGTGGTCACCGAGCCTAGCCGCTCGTTTCGTGGAGTCGACGATGTCGGTGAACAGGACAGTCGCCAGCACCCGGTCGGTCGGGTGCATCGGCCGCACACCGGTAATGAACTCCTGGATCTCCGCCACTGTGCGGGCCTGGTCGCCGCCCCAGAGGAGCTGATCTGGCCCGGGCAGCTCGACGTACCTGGCGCCCGCGATGTGCTCGGCGACGTATCGGCCCAGACCGGGTCGGAACATCCGGCCTTCGGGATGCTGGATGACGAGGGTCGGAACGCGGATGGTGGGCAGGAAGGCGCGCACGTCACTGTCGAAGATCCATCCCACGATGGCCCGCGCGCTGCCCGGGCTCGTCGCCATGCGCTCGAAGCGTGCCCAGGTCTCGCGCAGGCCCGGTACGGCGCGCGTGCTGGGCGCGAAGGCGTCGAGCATCAGCCCGCGGCCCCAGGTCGGCTCGATGTGCCCGAGCTGGCGCTCCGCCTCCTCGGCCGACATGCCGATGGAGTAGTCGGGCGCCGACCGGACGCGGGCGAAGCCATCGACGATGACCAGTGAGCTGAGCCGGTCCGGGTGGGAGGCGGCAAACACGAGACTGGTGATGGCCCCACCGATGTTCGCGATCAGCGCCGCGCGATCACTGTTGGCCGCGTCCATGACCGCCCGCAGGTCGTCCATCCAGGCGTCGAGGGATGGCAGCGACTGGATAGCGACGGGATCGGAGAGGCCCATGCCGCGACGGTCGAACATGATCAGCCGGCTGAACGACGCCAGGCGCCGCCGAAAGTCGGCCAGCGGGGGCACATCCCACTGACCATCCATGTTGCTGAACCACATGTCCGCCAGGACGACGTCAACGGGCCCCTCGCCGAGCACCTGGTACGCGACGTGAATGTCGCCGGCACGCGCGTACCGGGTTTCCGGGGTCACCGATGCAGGATAAGCCCGGGGACCGTATCCGCAGTCAACCGGTCAGGAAGCTCTGTGCCGACCTAACCAATGCGGAATCCGGACCATCAGAGGCTGTCCGAGCACAAATCGGTGGTTGGTGGGCGACACTGGACTCGAACCAGTGACCTCTTGCATGTCAAGCATTTTCGCCTGAGTGCTGTGCTCGGAAGGTAGGTGAGTTGAGCAAGATCGGCGCAGTTATGCGGTCATGGCTGAGGAAGGTCCCGATGTCGTACGCGGCTCGACCCTCCCGAACCCTGCCGTGTTGCTGCGGGTCGAGGCTGGAGTAGCTGGGTCGCGAGTGCCACTGCCATTTCCGGCGTGAGATGACGGCCTTCTTCGAGCATGCGCTCGGCGACGATCTCCTCCAGCGCGGAACGAGCGTCATCCACGACGCCCTCCGCCTTCATTGCCGCTGCCGGCGGCTCAACCGCTTCGATCTCGGCGTGGATCGCCTGCGTGGCGCCCCGGAGCCGGAGCGCGTCGGCGTGGTCGCCTCGCGCTTCCACAGTGGCCGCCACAGCCATGGTATCGCCCATTAGGCGGTTGGCCTGGGCGAGGGCCGCGGCTGCGCTGCCGATGGCAACCACATCACCCCGTTCGCGTAACGCGGCAAGCGCCGGCTCACCACGCTCAATCACGGCCGCATAGTCTCCCCGGCCGAGGTTCAACCACACCATGGCACCGTCCGCCAGTGCCGCTCGATACTCATCGCCAGTTTGCTCGGCCAGCCTGCGGCTTTCTGTCAGCAGTCCGCCCGCCCTCACGTACTCGGCGGCCAGGATCGAGGCAAACGACAGGTTGTACAGGCCCTCGATTTCCGCGGCCCGATCCCCGAGCTCACGAGCGATGGTTAGCGCCTGGTCGTAGGCCGATTCAGTTGTCTGCTGATCTCCCTGCCAGTAGGCCAGGGAGCCGGCTGCCACCAAACCAAGCAAGCGAAGAGCGGCCGGAACGGACGGGAGCGCAAGCAGCTGGGCTACTTGAGCGCGGCCCTCCGCGGCCTGGCCGCGCTGCTGCCAGAAGCGCCACAGCGCCGCACTCAAGCGGAACCCGACCTCCGCATTGGGCACGCGGACGGCCCACGCCACGGCGGCTCGCAGGTTGTCGCGTTCGTGGCCCAGGCGATCGGACCAGCGGGCTTGATCTGCCGACCTGAGATGAGGGCCGGCCTTCTCAGCCAGCGCCAGGAAATACCGTGCGTGCCGGGCCTGGATCTCGAATTCCTCACCTCGGCTGCTCAGGCGTTCGCGCGCGAACTGGCGAATCGTTTCCAGTAAGGCGAAGCGCGGTTCGCCGGTGCGCTGATCGGTCGCGCGCACCAGGTTGCTGTCCACCAGCGAGGAGATCCCTTCGAGGGAATCAATGCCCAGCTCACCACCGGGATTGGCGACTTCCTCGGCCGCCTCCAGGCCGAAGCCCCCAGCAAAGACCGAGAGCCTATCGAGCATTCGTTGTTGGGCGCCGTCGAGAAGCTGGTAGCTCCAGTCGATCGCGGCGATGTGCGTCTCTCGCCATTCTCGGGGGCGAGCCTCGGTGCAAACGTGCTACCTCAAAGTATCACAGAGCCAGCCTGGAGCAGCGCAGTTAATCGGTCACGTGCAACGAGTTGGTTATCGCTGGCAATCGGCGAAGCCTCGGAGCGCGCCTCCAACCCCCAAGTACCATGGTGCGATGACGGTTCGGATCGCCGCCTGCCAGATTGATGTGAGCCTGGGAGAGGTCGACCGCAACCTCGAGCGGATCGAGCGCTCCCTCGGGGAGGCTGCCCAATTGGGGGCCCTCCTCGCGGTCCTGCCAGAGGCCTCCGTTACCGGCTACATGTTCGACTCGCTCGATGACGCGGTCACCGTTGCGCGTCGAGCCAACGCCGTCGCACCAGATCGGCTTGCGGCTTTCGCCGAGCGATATGGGCTGGCCCTCATCTGCGGTTCGCTCGAGGCGATCGGCGAGGCGGTGCGAAACGTTATCCACGTGGTGGCCTCAGACGGACGGCGCTTCAAATACTCCAAAGCGCACCTCCCATTCCTGGGGGTCGACCGCTTCGCCACGCCCGGCGACGACCCGCCGGCCGTCTACGAGCTCAGCGGCCTCCGCGTCGGAATAGTCGTTTGTTACGAGCTGCGTTTCCCTGAAGCGGCGCGCATCTGCGCCCTCGAGGGCGCTGACATCCTCGCCGTACCGACGAACTGGCAGCTGCTGAGAATCACTGTTACCTGCTGGCCGCCGACCGCGTGGGGACGGAGCAGGGGACCAGGTTCATGGGCCGTTCGATCCTCCTGGACTACGACGGTGTCCGCTTGGCGACTGGCAGCGACACCGAGGAAGAGGTCATTTTCGGGGACATTGACTCAGACGCGGCGCGCAAGCTGCGTGTGGAAGGGTTGGATACCATCGCCGACCGTCGTCCTGGGCTATACCGCAGACTCCTCAGCCCGGGTGCCGACAGGCTTCACCCGCCCGGAGCCAACCTCTTCTCCGGAGATGTGGAGTAGCCCCACCTCCGTGGCCGACGGCCGCGCGCTGATTCCATCAATCCCTCCAGCCGCGGAGTTAGGTTATCGCCCCTGCGGCCTCTTCCCAAGCCAGCGCAGCACCGAGTACTCGTGCATCGGATGGACCGCCGATTTGCAAGTTTCCGATGGCAATGGCTGGCCAAGTCAGCCAGCTGAACACTCGGGTGTAGCGGCCCACATCGTCCCGGATGTCCGGCTCGTAAGCGTCAGCCGGTGGGATTTCCATGCCCAGGGTAGGACCCACGAGGAGGTCAACGTTGAGCTCCGCCTGGAGGGAGGCGCGCCATCGACGGAGGGATCGGCGAGCGGCGTCGTAGGCCATTGCGGGAACTCGCCATGCAGCGTCCCATTTCCCTTGGGCATCCGGGCCGTACCTGGCGCGCTGCTTGGGAAAAAGGCGACGATGTGTCAACGCTGCCTCCACTTGGAATACCAGCGAGGGGTCGACCTCGGGCTCGGGCAGCACGACCTTAATGAGTTGTGCCCCGAGCTCTTCCCAGCGCTCTAGATCATTAGTCGGTAGGTCATGCCATACACCTACCCGAAGTCCGCGTACCCGCGCAGGCGGGATCGGCTCGCCGGTGAGAACCGAGTAGACGAGGGCGCAGTCCGCGACCGAACGAGCCATCGGGCCGGCCGTGTCGAATGAAGGAGCCAGCGGAAAGCAACGCCGCAGGTCGATCTTGCCCTTCGAAGGCTTGAAGCCCACCGTGCCGCAGCAGGCCGATGGGATGCGAACCGAACCACCGGTGTCGGTGCCCAGTCCAATCGTGCATAGGCCAGCGGCGAGCGCGGCAGCGTTTCCCCCGCTAGAGCCTCCCGGTGTTCGGGTGGGCCATCGTGGATTCTTGACGTCACCCCAGCGCGGGTTCTGACTGGTGACCCCCCAGGCGAATTCATGCTGATTCGCCTTGCCGATAACCACCGCGCCGCTCGCCTCCAACTTGCTGACCGCTGCGGCGGTCCTTCGCGGAACACGGTCCTCGAACACGGCGGAGCCGCGCGTAGTGCGGATCCAAGCGGTGTCAAACATGTCCTTGGGCACCAACGGCACTCCAGCAAGCAACCCGCGCGGCCGCGTGCGGGCCCGCTCGAGGGCTTGGCTCCCGGCGACCGTAATGAACGCATGGAGATCAGCCGCACGCTCGATGGCCTTCAGGTGGGCCAGCACCACCTCCTCGGCCGACAGGCGACGCGCGTTGACCTGGGCGGCGATCTCGGCTGCCGACATCGTGCAGAGTTCGCTTTCTCGGGCGACGCTCACAATTGTTGCCGCGTTGTACGCATCCGTCACTTGTGTGGCGCTTCCTCGACGATCTCGCTGTTGATGACGTGCGAGGGGAGCATGCCATCGATCACGGCGCCGACGGCCTCGACCGCCAGATCCGCCATCGTTGCCCTCGTCTTCACGGTCGCGGAGGCAATGTGGGGAAGGACGATGCAATTCGGGAGGTGAAGGATCGGGTCGTCGGCGGTGATCGGCTCGGTGGCTGTAACGTCGAGTCCCGCCGCCGCGATGCGATGGTCAGCGAGGGCGTGAGTCAGCGCGACTTGGTCGAGTACTCGGCCTCGGGACGTGTTAACCAGGACTGAACTTGGCTTCATCAAGCCCAGCTCCCGCTCCCCGATCAGGCCCCGGGTCTCAGCGTTCAAGGCGACGTGCAGCGTGACGATATCCGAGCGCCGCAGCAGCTCCTCGAGCGAAACCCGCTCGAAGGGCACCCCCGGCACGAAGCTTCGAGAGTGGTAGAGCACCTCCATTGCGAAGCCTTGGGCGCGGCGCGCCACGGCCTGGCCGACCGCTCCCATGCCAACGATCCCCAGAGTCGCGCCATGGACATCAAGGGCGGGCAATAGCTCGAATCCTTCCGCGATCCATCCCCCGCCGTGGACAAGCCGGTCCCCCTCAACCACACGTCGGCGCGCCGCGAGAATCAGCGCCCAGGCCATGTCGGCAGTGGTCTCGGTCAGGACGCCGGGCGTGTTGGTGGCGAGGATGCCGGCCGCGTTCAGCGCTGCTAGATCAAGGTGGTCAAATCCGACGCTAACCGTGGACACAATCTCCAACCGCGGCGCGGCATCCACCACCGCTGCCGTGATGCGATCGCTGCTCTGGCAAATCAGCGCGTGGGCGCCATCGACCAGGGCGATAAGCTCGCGCTCCTCGAGGGGCCGCTTCTCTGGGAAGGCCTCAATCGTGGCCCGCTGGCGCAACACCCGGAGGCTGTCACCGGGAAGTTCGGGGCGCGTCACAGCTATCGTCGGATCGGAGATCAAATGGCCAGCGTGCCAGCGGGCTGCCATGTTCTTATGACTCCAATGAGCCCGACCCGGGTACCGAAGGTGTGAGGGCGAATCCTGCGGGCGCCCGTCCGACCGACGCCCGCAGCTTGGTTCGTGCCGCCTGGAAGACTAACTCACCCCCCAGATCTTCTTGTATTGGTCGCGGTAGCCGTTGTCCGGATCGTAGAGGTTGTTCGGCCCTCCATCGAACTGGATGTTGTCCTTGGTGACGATGTGGACGGGTGCCACATAGCCGCTCGGCGCCTCGCCGGCGATGGCCCGGTTGAGCTCGTCGATCAGCTGCCAACCCGCTTCATTGAGCGGCTCAGCGACCGTCGCGATCTGGTACTGACCGCTCCGCACACGTTGGAAGGCGGCCACGCTGCCGTCGCCCGCCGAGATGAACTGCGGCGGACCCGAGGTGGGAACGCCCGCCGACTGTAGAGCCGGGGACGCAAAGTCGAAGTACAAGTCGTTAATCCCGAGTCCGATCGTCCACTTGTTCCCGAAGCGTTGCAACAGAGACGAGGTTTCACCCGGCATCCGCGTGGACGTTTCGGCCAGCGGCGTGTTGACGTAGTCGAGGACGGTGCACCCTGAACAGGCTTGAATGACCGATCGCATCGTCTCGGCCTTCTTGATGCCAATGGCGTCGCCCGACTGCCAGAAGATGACTGCTCCTGCGGCGTTGTGGGTCTGCTGGATGGCAAACGCCGCAGCCACCTTCGCCACACCCGTCGCTTCGGTTGTCACGTTGGTGACGATTGGGGGATCTGACACCGGACCGGCAGCTGCCGCGGAGTGCCAGCCCACGATCTTGATGCCCGCCTGCGCGGCTGCACGAATTGGGGCTGCCTCCTCTTGAGCGTCGACGGACCCGAGGATGATCCCCGCCGGCTTCAACGCCACGGCCTGATTAATGGCGGCCACTCTGCCATTGACCGTTCCGAGTCCATCTATGATCTTGAGCTGCCAGCCGATCGCAGCCGCTGCTTCCTGCACGCCCTTGCTGACGCCAAGGACACCACCGTTGCGCATGTCCTGGGCGACGTACACCACCAGCTTGCCGGTTTGGGCCTTCGGCCCACTGGTCGG
The DNA here is from genome assembly GCA_005880165.1 of Chloroflexota bacterium. GTDB lineage: Bacteria > Chloroflexota > Limnocylindria > QHBO01 > QHBO01 > CF-82. The sequence goes on from VBJP01000013.1 coordinate 13,568, forward strand.
CCCGTCCCAGGTCGTCGTATGTTGCTCGGCCTTCTGTAGTAGGCCCATGGCCTCGTCAAGAAGCGCGTTGGTGGCCGCAGGCGACGTACTTGCACCTGTGGAAGTCGACGCGCCGGGGGACGCGCACCCGCCGATGGCCAGCGCGGCGGCGGCGAGGAAGGCCATTCGCCTGCCCCTCCGCTGACCGATAAGCAACAACTGAGGACTCATGGCCGACCTCCTTCTAAGTAGCGCCTAATGTATTCACTACGACCAACTGGCTTAGGGTTACGGAACCATCACCTCACCGCCCGTTACAAACAGAGTCTGTCCGGTGACGTATTCGCTCATGGGGCTGATTAGATAGAGCACGGCGCGAGCGACGTCGGCGGAGGTGGCGATCCGTCCGGTTGGATTGGCCGCTCCACGGGCGGCAATTTGCTCCTCGCTGTAGCCATGTCGCGGCTGAGCAGTGTCGGTCATCCCCGGCGCGACGGCATTCACCCGAACGCTGTGCGGCGCCAGCGCCTTCGCGAAGCACTTTGTCAAGGCAACGATGCCAGCCTTGCTCGCGCAGTAGTGGGCTCCCACCACATCCGGGACTATCGCCGACTCCGACGCGATGTTCACGATCGCTCCGGATCGCCGAGCGGACATCCTTCGAGCCGCTTGCTGAGAACAGAAGAACGTTCCCTTCAGGTTAACGGCTAGGACGCGGTCCCACGTGACCTCGTCCAGCTCGAACACGGATGCCCGCGGGAAGATGCCAGCGTTGTTGACCAAGATATCAAGCCGATCGAATGCCCTGTCCACCTCCTCGAATAGTCGAGCGATCTCCGCGGTCGACCCAACGTCGCCTTGCACGGCGACGGCGCCGGTCCCGAAAGCGTCGAGCGCTTCGGGGCGAGTCGCGGGGTCTGGGTAGTTGATGGCGACCCGGGCGCCGTGCGCCGCCAGCGTCAAGGCGATCTCCCGGCCAATCCCCTGGTTGGCTCCCGTGACCAGGGCACTCTGCCCCGAAAGGTCAAGAGCTTCGCCGGTCGGAGCGTATGGCGAGCTAGCAGGCATCGATCCCTCTATCCGCGCGTCTGGCTCGTGGCCGAAAGCGCGCTGCCTGTGGGTCGCTCGGAGAGCGCACGGAAGCGAGACACAATGGCATCACCCATGGCGATGGTCGTGGCCTGGCCCCCCAAGTCGGGCGTCACCGTCCCACTGGACAGAACGTCTTCGATCGCCTCGAGAAGCAGGGCAGCAAGCTCACGGCGCCCCAACTGATCGAGCATCAGCTTCACCGACCAGATCTGCCCAACCGGGTTAGCGATGCCTCGGCCAGCGATGTCGGGTGCCGAGCCGTGCACAGGCTCGTACATGTTCGGGACCCCGCCGTCCGGATTGAGGTTGGCAGAGGCGGCCATGCCGATGCCGCCCTGGACCGCGGCCCCGACCTCGCTGAGGAGGTCGCCCAGTAGGTTAGAGGCGACAATTACGTCGAACGCTTCAGGCTCGAGCACGAGCTTCGCTGCCAGCGCGTCAGCATGCATCAACGTGGCGCTAACCAGTGGGTACTCTGCGCCGATCCGACGGAAGACTTCGTCCCAGTACGGCATGACGTAGTTGATGCCGTTCGATTTCGTGGCCCCGACCAGAAGGCGGCGCGACCGCGCCGCCAGCTCGAAGCCGTATCGCACGATGCGTTCGGTGCCGACCCTGGTAAAGATCGTGGTTTGCACCACCACCTCGTGCGGTAGGTCATGGTGCAGTCGGCCGCCGATGTTGGAGTACTCCCCCTCGGTGTTCTCGCGGAGAACCATGAAGTCGACCGTTCCTGGCTGCTTGCCAGCGAGAGGGCTTGGCGCCCCGCGGAGGATCCGTGTGGGACGCAAGTTCGCGTAGAGCTGAAATCCTCGGCGGATGGGGAGTAGCAGTCCCCAGAGCGATATGTGGTCAGGAACGCTGGGCCAGCCGACGGCGCCCAAGACGATGTCGCTGAAATCGCCGAGAGTCGCCAACCCAGTTGGCGGCATCATCACGCCGTGCTCCAGGTAGTAGGCACAGCTCCAGGGGAACCCGGTGAACTCGAAGCTGAGGCCACCATCGATATCCGCCGCAGCCCGCAGCGCATCGAGAGCCAGCGGCACGACCTCGGGCCCGACGCCATCGCCCGGGATGACCGCGACGCTGCGCTTTTCCAACCCTACTCCGCCGGCTCGCCTGTCACGACGACCGCTACGTCCTTGACTGTCGGATCAACAGGGTCCTCAGCAGCGCAACGGCATACGCGTTGTGGGCGCGCAACGCCTCATCAGCCGCCACCAGGTCCCGTTTGGTAACTGCCTGAAGGATGTGTCGATGCTGCTCCACCAATTCGTCGTGCAGTTCATCGGGCACCATCAAGGCGAGCGCGGGCCGGACACGCTCAGTAACGAGGTGGTAGACCTTGTCGAGAATCTTGTTATCGGCGAGGGCCGCGAGTGCGCGGTGGAAGCCGAGATCCACCTCGATGACGGTACTTACATCGCGGCGGTGCACGGCCGAAGACATCGCTTCGAGAGTGTCGCCAAGCTGGTCGATTGCCGCAGTCTGGTCAGAACGCTTCACGACCTGCTCCACGACAAGACGCTCGAGTGCGAGGCGGGTGGCAAAGACGTCCTCGGCCGACTTAAGCGTGAGCGTGCTAACTCGATATCCGCGCCGGGCGCGGTAGTCGACGAGTCCGCGCTCGCCGAGCTCGCGAAGTGCCTCCCGTACCGGAACGCGGCTCGTGCCAAGCTGCTCCGCTAACTGCACCTGCCTGATGCGGGCGCCGGGTTGCAAGGCCCGAGTGCTGATTAGGCGAGCGATCTCGTCGCCCACCTTGTCGGTGAGCGAGCCGTGAGCGATCTCAGCCATGGAGCATCGGCGTCGATTCTCCGCTCATCAGACTTGCCGGCTGAGGGCCGTCTGCCTTGGCCAGAATGGGCGAACGCCAGCCTATCCGCCCGTGCTTGTCAGAGTGTATACAATCGCCAAATCGGAGGTCAAGGCGCCCAAACCGACGACAACGAAGTCCTGCCCCTTAGGAGCTTGACGACGGTATCTCGCGCCGACACCAGACGCGCCGCAACGACCAGGAGCGCCGCGCTGGTTGAGTTCCAGCGGGTCACCAAGCAGTTCGGCGGCACCCTCGCCGTCGACCGAGTACAGCTGAGGCTCGAATCCGGCACCATCCTGGCGTTGCTCGGGGAGAACGGAGCCGGTAAGTCAACGCTAATCAAGATGCTCGCCGGTGTGCATGCCCCGGACGCTGGCCAAATCCTCATCGACGGCCAACCGGTAGATCACGCCTCTCGATCACGAATCGCATTCATCCACCAGGACTTGGGCCTCATCGATTCGATGACGGTGGCAGAGAACATCGCCCTGGTCTGCGGTTATGCACAGACCCGCGGCCTCATCTCCTGGCGTCAAACCGCCGAGGCTGCACGCGAGGCGCTCGAGGCGATCGGGGGCGAGATCGACCCCGACGCCCTGGTGAGCGGCCTCTCTCGTACAGAAAAGTCACTGCTCGCAATTGCGCGAGCGCTGGCGAGGCGCGCAGACGTGCTCGTGCTCGATGAGCCGACGGCGAGCCTGCCAGCGGGCGATGTGGCCAGGCTCTTTGGCGCCCTGCGGCGGCTGCGCGCCCAGGGTGTAGCAATGATCTATGTCACGCATCGCATCGACGAGGTGTTCCAGATAGCCGACCGAGTAGCGGTGATGCGCGATGGTCGCCTCGTCGCAACCTTGGGCGTTCGCGACACCAACGGCTCCGAGCTGATCTATCTGATCGTCGGTCGCGCTCCCTCAGAGGTCTTCATCAGGCCCCCCCACCCGTCAGCCAACGTGGTCCTTGAGGTCGGTCAAGCCCATGTCGGATCGGTCGGGCCCGTTCAATTCCAGGTCATGGCCGGTGAGGTGGTTGGGCTAGCCGGCCTGCGGGGAGCTGGCCACGAGGCCTTCGGGCGCGCGCTCGCCGGCCTACGACAATTCACGGCCGGATCCGTCCTGCTAGATGGCGACCCACTGAGAGCCACCACCCCAGGCGATGCAATTCGTACCGGAATAGCTTTCGTGACGAGCAATCGGCAGGAGGAGGCCCTGGCGATGGGTCTGTCTGTACGCGAAAACCTCTTCCTCAACCCTGCCGTCCGCGGTCGCCGACCACTGGACGCGACTTCGCCGGCGGCCGAGCGACGCCTGGCGACCGGAGTTATACGTCGCTTCGGGATCCGGCCGCCCGAAGCGGACAAAGTAATCGGCACGTTGTCTGGGGGAAACCAGCAGAAGGCGGTACTGGCGCGCTGGCTGGACGCCGGGGTGCAGCTGCTCGTGCTGGAGGAACCGACCATGGGGGTCGACGTCGGTGCGAAGTCGGAGATATATGCGCTCATGAACGAGGCACTGGAGGCGGGACTGGCGATGATCGTCATCTCGGCGGACCTCGAGGAGGTGTCCTACATCTGCAATCGGGCGTTCGTCTTCAACCGGGGTCGGGTTGTAGCTGAGGTAGGCCGGAAGGATCTGTCCGTCTCACGGCTGACGGAGCTGGCGGCTGGGAGCAGCGCTGCGGCGGCGGCACGCTGTCAGTGACGAAGTGACTTCAGCATCGACGACCGGCGGACGAGCAGCCTTTCGGCCCGCCCAGGTCCTGGGCCCCTACGGCTTGCTGCTTCTGACTGTCCTGCTGTTCATCTTCTTCAGCCTGCTGCTGCCATCGACCTTTCCTACGGCGCTCAACATGCGCGCGATCCTCAGCGACAAGTCGATCGTCGCTTTCCTCTCCCTGGCTGCAATGATCCCGCTGTCGACAAACAAGTTCGACCTTTCGATCGGCTTCGGGGTAGGCCTGGCGCACATCCTCGTTATCGGCCTGCAGGTGCAGTTCGGTGTGCCCTGGCCCCTGGCCGTTCTTGTCGTGTTACTCAGCGGTCTCGCAGTCGGGACCATCAACGGTCTGCTCGTCGAGGCGGCACAGATAGACTCGTTCATCGCGACTCTGGGCACCGGGTCGATCCTCTATGCCATCTCGTTCTTCTACACCGGTGGGCAGCAGATCGTCGGCGTTCTGCCTCCGCAACGGAGCTGCCCCTTTCGGGGTCCCCGCGCCGGCGATTTACGTCTTGCTGCTCGGCTTGGGCCTTTGGGTCGCCTTCGAGTATTTGCCGATCGGGCGCTACCTGTACGCGATCGGCTCGAATCCTCGGGCGGCCGAGCTCAGCGGCATTCCGAAGCACCGCTACGTGATTGTGGCTTTTGCCGCTTCAGGTCTGATCACCGCCTTCGCAGGTGTCGTACTCGGCTCCAAGCTACAGATCGGTCAGGCAAACGTAGGCAACGAGTTTCTGCTTCCGGCGTTTGTTGGTGCGCTACTCGGATCCACTGCCATCAGGGTGGGACGTGTAAACGTATGGGGAACACTCGTGGCGGTCGCCGTGCTCGCGGTGGGAATCTCGGGGATCGAGCAGTTGGGCAGTTCTTTCTTCGTCGAGCCCCTCTTCAACGGAACAACCCTCCTCATCGCCGTGGGTCTGGCTGGCTTCGCTGCTCGCCGGCGCGTCAGGACCGCACTACGGGAGGATGAGCGTGCGATGCAGTCAGCCCGCGAGGTAGCCGCCGATAACCAGTCGCCGCAGGTCGAGGAAGGGAAACCCAAGTGACCGAGACGCTCAGCCAGGAATCCCCGCGAGTGAGCGCTGATGAGTTCAGCGGCATGGTGGAGACGCTCAGCAATTGGGGCCGGTGGGGGGCGGAGGACGAGCGGGGGGCCATGAATTTCCTTACCCCCGACCGCATCGTCGCCGCTGCGAGGTTGGTCCAGTCGGGCCGAACCGTTTCCATGGCGCTGCTCTGGAACACCGAGGCCGGCCCCGACAACCCGCGGCCCGCCCTGCACTACATGACGCAGTTGGGCGACCGGGATCCAGGAGAGCCGCAAACGAACGCTGACTTCCTGGGCACTGATTTCCACGGCAAAGCCATGTCACACCTTGACGCCCTGTCCCATTGCGACTTTCGCGGTCAGCTGTACAACGGCATTCCCCAAAGCAGCGTCGGCTCCGCCGGTGCATCCTTCGGGTCCGTCATGACAGTGGAGCACGGAATCATTGGGCGAGGCGTGCTCCTCGACATCCCGCGCCTGCGAGGTATCGAATGGCTTGAACCTGGCGACGCGGTGATGCCGGATGAGCTGCTGGCCGCTGAGGAGGCTCAAGGCGTTCGCATCGGGCGGGGCGACATCGTTCTGCTCCGAAGCGGCCACTACAAGCGTCGGCAGGCGCTGGGACCCTGGGCTCCCTTCTATCTAAGCGCCGGACTGCACGCGACCACGGTGCGGCTCCTATGGGAGCGAGAGATCAGTGTTCTTGGCGCTGACGGCGACAGCGATGCCCGGCCGAGCCCAGTCGATGGCATGCTCTCGCCGATACACGCGCTCGCGCTGAACGTGATGGGTGTCCATCTGTTGGACAACCTCCAACTGGAGGATGTGGCTGCCGCCTGCATCGAGGAGCGCAGATGGGAATTCCTTTGCGTGGTCGCGCCGCTGCGTATTCCGGGGGGTACCGGTTGTCCGATCAATCCGATCGCGATCTTCTAAGGGCTAAGAGACGAGTCGGCGAGGCGAGGAGGCAAAGCGTGATGGGCGCGTCTGGACCCCCACTAGAGGTAGGGTTCGTCGGGCTTGGCACGATGGGTCGGCCTATGGCCACACACCTCGTCCAAGCCAGCTTCCGGCTCACCGTCCACTCGCGGTCCCCTGACCCAGTCGAGGCACTCGTCAAGCTTGGAGCCTCGCGAGCCGCATCGCCGGCGGAGGTTGCGGCCCGCTCAGACGTGATCTTGTTGTCTCTACCTGGCCTGGAAGAGGTCGAAGAGGTCGTCCTGGGCCGTGCTGGTCTGGCTGCCAGCCTGCGGCCCAAAGCTGTCATCGTCGACATGAGCACTATTCCGCCCAATGGCGCGCGCCGAATGGCCGAGGCCATCCGTGAAACACCTGGGACCTTCCTCGATGCTCCAGTATCTGGTGGGGAGCGTGGCGCAAGAGAGGCGACACTGTCGATCATGGTAGGCGGACCAGTTGACGCACTCGAGCGCGTCCGGCCTGTGCTCACCAACCTTGGCACAACGATCGTCCATTGCGGCGACTCTGGCGCCGGCCAGATTGCGAAGGCGTGCAATCAACTGGTCGTGCTTTCGAATATCTACACTGTGGCGGAAGCACTCGTCCTAGCCGCGGCCGCCGGGGTCGATCCGGCGCGCATCCGCCAGGCCTTGCTCGGCGGCTTCGCCAACAGCCGCGTGCTCGATGTCCACGGTCAGCGGATGCTGGACCGAGACTTCCAGCCGGGCGGAACGGTCAAGCAAAACGATCGCGACGCGAGCATCGTGATGGTGACCGCGAAAGAGCTGGGCGTGCCCATCCCTGCGTTCGAACCAGTCTCCGAGGCACTCCGGCAACTTGTGGAGGAAGGCAAGGACGGACTAGACCACTCGGCGCTATTCCTCACCGTCGAGCGGGCGGCCGGCGCACGCCGAGACTGATGCCTTCAAACTCCATCGCGTGCCACCAGCTACCCTCAACCTTCAGTCACCTGAGGGGCGCGCGGCGACGCGATCAGGTCGTCCATGAAGGCCTGCAGGTCCCGCAGGGGCCAGGACTGTCCGGCGGGTCGGAGCGAACCTGCAACAAGCCGTAAGCGACAGACGAGGAAGCTGCCCGGCTCGACTATGTTGCGCTTCTCCCCTACCTACTGGGAACCCGCAAGGATCAGTTAAGCGGTCAGAAAGCGCTGTAGTGGCCGAATCCTGCGGAATGCGGCGCTCAAAGCGCGGGTCCTGAGCACGAATTCGTGGGTGGTGGGCGACACTGGACTCGAACCAGTGACCTCTTGCATGTCAAGCAAGTGCTCTAACCAGCTGAGCTAGCCGCCCACGATTTCACGGGGACGTGGAGTGGCTCGGTTCTCGGGGAGCTACCCCAACCA
>VBJP01000014.1 GCA_005880165.1 Chloroflexota bacterium
CCATCACCCGGCCCCTGGTCGCCGGCCTGATTTCGGGGATCGTGCTCGGTGACGTGAAGACCGGGGTGCTCATTGGCATCGCGGTGCAGGGCCCCTTCATCGCCTTGATCACGCCGGGTGGAGCGGTCCCATCGGATCTCAGCTTCGCGAGCTATCTCGCCATCCCGCTGGCCATGGTCGGCGGCGCAACTCCGGCCCTGGCGGTCAGCCTCGCGGTCGCGCTCGGCGCGATTGGGGTGGCGGCTTGGCAGCTCCTCAGCGTCGGGAATGCGGCCTGGGCTCATGTCGGCGACCGTTTCGCCGACGAGGGTGACCTGAACGGGATCATCAGGATCAACTACCTGGCGCAGTTCCCGACATTCGTGCTGCGCTTCATCCTGCCGTTCATCGTGCTGCTCGCCGGCGCGACGTTCGCGCAGGACTTCGTGAAGTTCCTCAGCAACCAGGTCCCGTGGCTGGTGCAGTACTTGACCATCCTCGGTGGCGCGCTCCCGGCGGTTGGCATCGCGATCCTGCTTCTGCAGATTGCACCGAGCGCATCGCTGCTGGTCTGGTTCCTGATCGGCTGGGTGGTCGTGGTGTACTCGAACGGGCACATCCCCATCGTTGGCGCCGCCGTGATCGGCGCGCTGTTGGCTGTCCTGTACTACATGTACTTCTCGCGGGCCGACACCCAGACGCCCGCCGGGGCGGTGCAAGGTGGCTGAGATGGCAGCAACCTCCGCAGCGGGCATGCCGCCTGCCGGCGAGAAGAAGCTCACGCAGGGCGACCTGCGACGAGCCTGGTGGATCTGGACCTTCTTCAACCTGTCGGCGTTCAGCATGGAGCGCATGCAGGCTCCTGCCTTCGTCTACATGATGTCGCCGATCATCAAGCGCCTGTACGGGGATCGGCCTGACGAAGTCAAGCAGGCACTGAAGCGGCACATGGTGTTCTTCAACACCGAGCCGCAGACCGGGGTCATCGCCCATGGCGTGACCGCGGCGCTTGAAGAGCAGCGCGCCAACGGGGCGCCAATCGATGACGAGGCGATCAACTCGGTGAAGGCCGGGATCATGGGGCCCATGGCCGGAATCGGCGACTCGATGATTCCCGGCACTCTTATCCCGATCCTCCTCGGCATCGGGATCGGTATCAGTCAGGGCACCGGGAGCGCGCTTGGGCCGATCTTCTACATCGTCGCCTACCTGGCGATCATCCTGTCCCTCTCGTACTACCTGTTCATGTTCGGATACCGATACGGCATGAACACCATGCGCGAGCTCGCGTCCGGCGGATTCCGCCGGCTCACGTCGTCGCTGGCCATCCTCGGTTTGGTAACGGCGGGAGGCATCGGCGCCAGCATCATCGCGCTGTCAACTCCGCTCACCTACAGCGGCGCCGCCGGCGCCGCGCCGGTCAAGATCCAGGACACCTTGGACAAGGTCTTCCCGCACCTGCTTCCGCTGGCGCTGGTGCTCATCCTGTGGTACGGCATGCGGCGCCGCGGCTGGCCGATCAACCGCGCACTGTTTGTGACGCTGGCGATCACGTTCGTCGGCTTCCTACCGAACTTGCTGGGCCAGCTCTTCGGACTCAGCGGGCTCAAGGCCTGGAGCATCTTCTAGTTGTAGCGAGCGCTCGCGGATTGCGGGAACGAGGGCTGCCCGGGATGAACCGCGTCGCCCCCCGGTCCCGCGATCCGTGCCGCTCAGAACCGAGGGTCGATGATTGGTGTTGTCCTGGCCGCGCACGGGCCACTGCCCGCCGCGTTGCTCGAGTCGTGCGACATGATCATGGGCGGGCAGCCGCAGGTCGCCACGGTGTCGTTGATGCCTGGTGACAGCTTGGAAGGGCTGGTTGACCGGCTGGGTGAAGCCGCCAGCAGCGTGGACAGCGGTCAGGGCGTGCTGATCTTCCTCGACATGTTCGGCGGAACCCCCGCCAATGCAACCGTCCTGCTCGCGCAGCAGCGCGAGCAGGTCAGAGCGGTCACCGGCCTCAGCCTTCCCATGCTGCTCGAGACCTTTATGTCGAGGCTCTCGACGGACGAGCTCGAGGCGTTGACCGCCACCGCAGTGTCGGCAGGCAAGGACGCCGTGACCGACATCGTTGAGGCGTTCGAGACGTTTCGGAGGGAGGGGTCCCCATCTCAGAAGTCGTGATGAACCGGATTGATGACAGGCTGGTGCACGGCCAGGTGATGATCGGTTGGCTCGGCCTGCGCCGGGCCAACACCATCTGGATCGTGGACGACGCCGTCGCGAACAATCCAATGATGCTGGACATCTTTCGGTTCGCAGCGCCGGCCGGCGTCAAGATGGAGGCGATGACGATCGACGTCGCGGCGCAGCGTCTGTCAGATCTGAGCCCCGGTGGCGACAAGATCATCGTCATCGCCAAGGTTCCCAAGACCTTCATGCGGCTGCTCGAGAAGGGCTATCGGCCTTCCGACATCAACTACGGCGCTATGGCACACAAGGCCCAGTCGCGCAACGTGACCCAGAACTGCGATCTGTCACCAGAGGAGATCGAGGACACCGAGGCGCTGCACAACCAGGGCATCCGCATCTGGATCCAGCTCGTGCCCTTCGGCGGATACAAAGCCATGGATTGGAAGGACGCTCGCCGCAAGGTTGGCTTGCAGTAGCCCGGCTTGAGATGGGGCTAAGCGCTCCGTGCGAGGAAATGACCGATGGCGTACTGGCGCAAGTACATGGAAGCGATGCTCGAGGCCCAGGCCGCCATCATCCGCGACCAGGCCGATGCGATCGAAGAGGCCGGCCGCGTAATCACGGAGTCAGTGCGGCGCGGCGGCGTCCTGCACATGTTCGGATCCGGGCACTCGCACCTGGCCGCCGAGGAGGGCTTCTATCGGTCCGGCGGGCTGGCCCCGGTCAGCCCCATGCTCGACCCCAGCCTGATGTTCCACGAGGGCACCGAGAAGTGCATCGCGCTGGAGAAATGGGACGGCTACGCCACTCGATTCGTGGTTCCCCGCTTCGAGCTGCGGCCGGAGGACACGTTGATGGTCTTCTCGGCTTCGGGTCGGAACAACGCGCCGATCGAGGTGGCCATGGCGGGCCGCAAGCGAGGCCTCTACACCATCGGGGTCACGTCGCGACGCTACTCGGATGCGTTCCCGTCCCGACATCCGAGCGGCAAGCACCTGGCCGATGTCGTCGACCTGGTGCTCGACCACGACGCACCCCCGGGCGACGGCCTGCTCCAGATCGACGAGATGCCGGAGCTCGGGACGACGGGCGCCGCGTCCACAGCTTTGGCGGTGATTCTCGTGCACGCTGTCTTCTCGGCGGTCATCGACAACTTCGTGCAGGCCGGCGAAACGCCCCCCATGATTCGCTGCCCCAACGTCGGGTCCGAGCAGGAAGCCCTCCAGGCAAACGCAAAGACCCTGGCGGCATATCGGTCCCGACTGCCATTCATCTGAGCTCGGTCTCCCACCCTCGCCTACGTCATGGACGCGCTCATGCGAGGCGCTGAGGCGGAGGCCCCCCTCCCTGGCAATCGATATCAACTGGTGGCCATCGACCTTGACGGCACGCTGGTCGACGATCAGAACGCGATCTCGGAGCGCGTCGAGCGCACGGTCAGAGAGGTCCGCTCTTCCGGCATCAAGGTCGTGCTCGTCTCGGGACGACCGCAGGTGGCGGCGCTGCCCATCTTCCGGCAGCTGGGGCTGGCGTTGCCGCTGATCAGCTCCGGAGGCGCACAGGTGAGCGATCCATCCAGCGGCCGTGTGATCGCCCACTTCCAGCCGCCGGTGGCCGATATCCGCAAGCTGGTGACGTTGGCCCGCGCCGCGGGACTCACCCTCGTCTACCAGACACCCGACGAGGTGTTCGGCGAGGGGAACGCGCAGATCCTCGACATCCTGCGGGCGGCGGTGCGCATCCCGATCGAGCAGGTGGAGGACGGGCTCGCGGCCTGCCCTGAGCCGATCAAGGTCACCGTGTGCGGCCCTCGCTCCCAGCTCGACCGCATACGCGACGAGATCGAGCGCCTGGGCCTGGCCCTGAGCTCGGTGCTCTCCGGCCCGGAATATCTGGAGGTGACCGCCCAGGGGGTCAGCAAGGGCCGAGCTCTCCGCAGCGTCGCCGAGTTCCTCGACGTGCCGATGGACCGGGTCCTGGTGATCGGGGACGCCCCCAACGACATCAGCATGCTCGCCGAGGCCGGTCTGGCGGTGGCCATGGGCAACGCCCCGCCGGAGGTGCAGGCTTTTGCGAACGTCGTCGCGCCCAGAATCGAGGACGACGGAGTGGCGTGGGCCTTGAGGCGGTTTGTGCTGGCCCCGACCAAACGTGGCGCTCAAGCTAGGAGTAACGATCGGAATGCGTGACAACCAATTCCTGAAGCGGATCTCGGCCATCATCGAAGCGATCGCGGAGACCCAGCAAGATGCGATCAACACCGTGGCAGACTGGGCGGCCACCGCGATCGCCGCAGATCATCTGGTCTTCCTGTTCGGCTCGGGCCATTCCTTCATCGCCACCATGGACACCTACCCGCGCATCGGGAGCTTTCCCGGATGGTTTCCGATCCACGAGCTCTCGACCTCCTACATGCCCACCGTCCTAGGCAACCAGGGGCTGCGCCAAACGCTCTTCTTGGAGAAGGTCGAGGGCTTCGGTAGGCTGGTGATGGAGAACTACCGAACCGGGCCGAAAGACGTGATGGTGGTCATCTCCAACTCCGGCGTAAACCCGATGGGCATCGACGTGGCCCTGGTGGCGAAGGAGCACGGGCTCAAGACCGTGGCCATTACCTCGCTCGCGCACAGTCAGCAGAGCGCGTCCCGCCACAGCAGCGGCAAGAGGTTGTTCGAGATCTGCGACCAGGTCCTGGATACATGCGTGCCCGCCGGCGACGCGCTGGTCGACGTGCCGGGCTTTCCGCACCCGGTGGCTGCGGCCTCGACCATCGCCGCCTGCGTGATGATGCAGTCGCTCGTCGCGGAGACCGCCACGAAACTCGCCGAGAAGGGTGCTGACCTGCCGGTCTTCCCGAGCCACAACGCCGAGATGTCGCCCGAGCAGCACCAGGCCGTCGAGGGCATGGTTGAGCAGTGGTACGTCGAGCACGCTCGCCGCACGGCGAACGTCTTCAAATGACGACTGGCGTAGGTCGGCGGTGACGTCCAGCGGGCATCGCGTTCAAGCGGCAGACAGCCCTCGCGACCTGGACGTCGTCACACGCGACCGCCCGACCATGTATTTCATCGGTGTCACGACAAGCCAGTCGTCGATCATGCGCCTCTTTCCGGAGTGGGTGACGATCCTGGAGCTGGGCGACGCCGAGCTGGTGGGCGTGGACCTCCCCCTGCACGCTGACCCTCATCAGTACCGGCGGGCTGTCGCCCAGATCAAGGACGACCCTCTCTCGCTGGGTGCGCTGGTGACGACCCACAAGGTCGACCTCCTCGCGGCGACCCGCGACCTGTTCGACGATCTCGACAGGTATGCCGTCCTGTGCAACGAGGTGTCGAACATCGCCAAACGCGAGGGCCGGCTGGTTGGCTTCGCCAAGGACCCGATCACGGCGGGACGCACGCTTGGCGAGATGCTCGAGCCTGGGTACTGGGGTCGCACGGGCGGGCACGTTGTCTGCCTCGGAGCGGGCGGGACTACCGCGGCCATCGCCGCCTACCTGCTGACTCGCTCGGACCGAAGCAACCGGCCGAGGCGCTTCGTTGCCGTCAACCGGAGCCCTCGCGGCTTGCAGAATTTGCGATCCGTCGTCGAACAGGTGGATACCCACGTCGACGTTGAGTATGTGCTGAACGAGGATCCACGCCGAAATGACGCATTGCTCGAGGGCCTCCCGCCCGGCTCCTTAGTGGTGAATGCGACCGGCATGGGCAAAGACCGCCCCGGCTCACCGCTGACGGACCGAGCGACCTTTCCGCAGGGCGGCATCGCTTGGGAGCTCAACTATCGCGGCGAGCTCAAGTTCCTGCACCTTGCGCGATCTCAGCAGGCAGCACGCGACCTGCTGGTGCACGATGGCTGGCGCTACTTCATCCACTCCTGGACGGAGCACATCGCCGAGGTCTTTGGGCTCGAGATCACCCCCGGCCTCTTTGCCATGCTGGCCGATGCCGCCGAAGGCGTCAGGGCTTAGGCGATCATGAACGGCACTGGCCCCCAGGCGGACCTGGCAGTACGCCTGCATGCGGTCGGGATCGTTCCCGTGGTCCAGCTCCCGTCGCCGGAGCTTGGGCTGCCGCTGGCCGAGGTCCTCGCCGCAGCCGGGATTCCCTGCCTGGAGATTACCTTCCGCGCCGGAGGAGCCGCGCATGCCATCGACGCGATCCGAGCTCGGCGTCCGGACATCCTGGTTGGCGCGGGCACGGTGCTGACCATCGAACAGGCCGATGCGGCGATCGATGCCGGCGCGCAGTTCATCGTCGCGCCCGGTACGAACCCGCGCGTGGTCGCCCATGTCCTGGGGAGAGGCGCGCCGATGATCCCCGGCGTCGCCACTCCATCCGAGATTGAGGCAAACCTGGAGCGCGGCGTTGGGCTGCTCAAGTTCTTCCCGGCCGAAGCAATGGGCGGGCCGGCATTCCTGCGCAGCGTGCAAGGCCCCTTCAATGCCGCGCGGTTCATCCCCTCGGGCGGCGTGACGCCGGACAACGCGGGCTCCTACCTCGCCCTTGCGAACGTCAGCGCGGTGGGTGGGACCTGGATCGCGCCGCCTGTGGCGCTCGAGGCCGCCGACTTCGACGCGGTCGAGCTGCGTGCGCGGGATGCCGCCGCCTTGGTCCGCGACACGCGCGCGGCGTCAGCCGGCGCCCGGTAGCCGCTCGCGGGCGTCACGCCGCCGCGGGAGGCGCCAGCGGCTCGAGGAGCGCTCCGTCCCCCAGGAGCCGAGCGCGAAGCGCCGCCGGATCAAGCGCGCGCGGCGTGGATCCGGATGCGGAGACCATCGCCGCGGCGGTGCCGGCCGCCTGGCCCATCGCCATGCAGGTCGCCATGGAACGCGCGGAGGCATGGGCGTCGTGAGTGGCGGAGAAGCACCGACCCGCGACAAGCAGCGCGTCGATGCTTACCGGCAGCAGACAGCGGTACGGGATTCCGTACACGCCGCCACGACCCACGTAGCGCCACTCCGTGTCTTTACCGGCGTGATGGTCTTCGATTGGCGCGCCGCAGAGGGCGACTTCGTCAGTGAAGCGGCGACCGCCCAGCACATCGCTCCGTGTCAGCACGTAGTCGCCGTGCACGCGACGGCTCTCTCGGATCCCGATTGCCGGGCTCGTCCAGACGATGACCGCTTCCTCGAAGCCAGGCACCCGGTCGCGCAGGAACCGGTAGTACTCCTGGACCTGGCGGCGACCCTCGAGCTCGGCCCGCGTCAGGGCGAGGGGATCGGTTGCGTCGGTGTTGGGAATGCGGGTCATGTGAATGGTCACGACCCCCGGGTAGGGCGTGCGGTGCCACGAGCCCTCGATCCGGGGCAGCTGGTATGCGCCGCTCGCGGCCGCGCCGGCCATCAGCTCCCACAGCGTTGCCTTGGGCAGGCTTGACACGCGTTCGACGTTGACGTTTCCAACGCGGAACAGGGTGGAGAGCGATTGAACGTGTCCCGTGGAGCGGGCGTTGACGTATGCGACTCCAGCCATCGCACACACGTCCGCATCGCCCGAGGCATCGACGATGGTGGAGGCCTTCACGCTGGTGTCGCCACCCTTGTTCCACAGGCGGACGCCAGTGACCCGACCGTGCGCCACCTGGACGCCCGTCGCCCACGTGTGCAGGAGGAGATCCACGCCCGCCTCATCCGCCAGTTGCTCCCAGACCACCTTGAGGTACTCCGGGTCGTAGGTCACTCCAGTGCCGGCACCGTACGTATTCGGCCTCTCGAATGCCAGGCCGGCGCTGGTCAGCCGCTCGACCACCTCCCAACCCAGCCCGCCGGCCACCCTACGTGGCGATTGACCGGGTGTGTAGAAGGCGTAGAAGGTGTCCAGCACCGCCGTCGATGTGCCGCCCATGAAGGCCAGGCGATCGACGAGCAGCGTCCGGGCTCCGAGGCGCGCGGCGCTGATCGCGGCCGATGAGCCGGCGGAGCCTGCGCCGATGACCACCACGTCGTACTGGTCGGTCACGCAACCTGCCCCTCGGTGGGGCTCCAGGCGAAAGCCCGGGCGGGGTTCCCGGACAGGATGGCGTCGGCGGCCGCCTCGCCGATTCGGCCGCGCAAGCGAGGGACAAACGTCGCCATCAGGTAGGTCATCCCGGGTCCGCCTCCATAGGCGTGCAGATAGTCCCGACGCCCCAGGTCGAGACCGAGCAACAGCCGATCGAGGTGCCCTGCGGCCACCATCGCCTCGATCAGGTCCAGCAGCTCGCTGTCCGGTCGGTACTTGATGCGGCCCGGCGTGTCGTACTCGAGGGTCACGCCGCGCGCAGCGAGGTCAGCGTGGAGCTCCAGGTCAGGATTGCGATCGAGGTGCGCCAGGATGACGCGATTCTGCGGGACGCCTTCGCCCTGCAGCAGATCCACGATCTCGTGCGCGCACGTTCCGACCTCGGTATGGACGAGCAGCGGCGCGCCCGTACGTCGGCTCGCTCGTGCACCGGCAACCAGCCGGTCCCGCTCCCGGTCGCTGATGCGCTGGTACGAGGCGCCGGCCTTGATGACGCCGGCCCGCGCCGGATCGAGCGGCCAGTCCGGGTCGAGCCAGTCGTTGGGATGCATCCCGTCCTGGAGGTCGGCGAGGATCCGCTCGGCCAGAAGGTCGACCGATGCATCCATCACCCAGGAGCCAGGCGCGTAATGGGCGTCCCGGTGGTAGCCGCTCGCCGCGACGATGTTGACCCCCGTCGCCTCCGACAGCGCGCGCATGAGGTCTGGCCGTCGACCGCAGCCGATTGGCGTCACCTCGACGACGGTGCTGATCCCAGTCGACCGCGCCGCCCGAACCTCGGCGGTGGAGCGTTCGAGATCGTCGAACTCCTGTCCCGGCAATGCGGGCGTTCGGAGGAAGAGGTGGTCATGGGCATCGGTCACCCCGAGCGATGCCGACGAGATGGGGCCGCGGACGGTGATCACCGAACGATCGTGCGTGGTCACGGCAAACTCCGCTCCCTGCATCAACCCACGGCCCTCTGGATCGGATTGTAGGTTCCATGCCGCAGTCGCGCCGAAGTCGCAAGGGTCAGACTGGGCGCATGACGCTTGCGAACCTGGGCAGGGCTCCCCGGCTCGACGACCCCGGGCCGGGGCCTTCGTAAAGGATCCGCGCGGCAATGGAGATCCCTCCCGGCCTGCACGCCGTGAAGCTGCGCAGCTGCACGGCCTACCTGATCGCGGAAGAGCGCCTCACCCTGATCGACGCCGGCCTGCCGGGCTCGAAGGCGCCGCTCGTTCGGTATCTGGGCACGATCGGGCGCGATCTCAGCGAGCTCGACCGCATCATCTGCACGCACGGGCATCCCGACCACATCGGCGGCGTGCGAGAACTGGCCGACAGCGGAGCGGAGGTCCTCATCCATCCAGATGACCTGGCGGGCGTAGGGGTGAGCCTGCAGGAAGTCATGCGCACCAGGAGCCGCGGTCATCTGCTGCACTTCATCACCCCCCATCCCGGTGAAGCGACCCCGATCGTCGACGGTGACGTGAT
>VBJP01000015.1 GCA_005880165.1 Chloroflexota bacterium
TGCTTGATGAACCACGCGTTCTCCGCAAAACGGCACGCGTCCAGGAAGAGCGGAAGCCCGTATCGGTCACACACCTCGCGCACGGCGCGCAGGTTCTCGAGGCTCACTGGCTGACCGCCACCGGAGTTGTTGGTGACCGTGACCATGACGAGCGGGACGTTCTCCGGGCCGCGTTCACGGATGCAGGCATCGAGGGCGGCGACGTCCATGTTGCCCTTGAAGGGATGCAGGACCGATGGGTGGTGGCCCTCCTCGATCACCAGGTCGACGGCCTGCGCGCCGGTGAACTCGACGTTGGCTCGCGTCGTGTCGAAATGTGTGTTGTTCGGCACCACCTTGCCTGGACCGCCGACGACGCTGAACAGGATCTTCTCCGCTGCGCGCCCCTGATGGGTGGGGATCACGTGCTTGAACGGGAAGAGCGACTGCACGCTCTGCAGGAACCGGTACCAGGACGGCGATCCCGCGTAGCTCTCGTCGCCGCGCTGGATGCCCGCCCACTGCGTGGCCGACATCGCGCCGGTGCCCGAATCGGTCAGCAGGTCGATGAGCACGTCATCCGCGTGGAGGTTGAACAGGTTGTAGCCGGCCGACTCGAGCTTCTGCTGCCGCTCCGCGACGGTCGTCAGCCGGACCGGCTCGACGCTCTTGATGCGGAACGGTTCGATGATCGTCTTCCAGCGCTCCATGCTGGCGAGAGCATAGGCGTGGCAAGATCAGCGACCGTGCCGCAACGACACATTGAGCCTCGATGACCGCGGCCAATCGGACCACGGAGGAGCGACGGGTGAACTGGGAATCTCTGGGCGGTTCGCTGGCATCCACGCCGGCGGTCGTCAGCTGGGCGGGGAACGAGATGCAGGTCTTCGCCATCTTCGCCGACGGGCAGCTCTGGAGCCGCTATTGGGATGGCGCGGCGTGGCACGAGTGGCATCCTCAAGGCGGCGAGCTCACCGGAAGTCCGACGGCGTGCACCTGGGGTGCGGACCGCATCGACGTGTTCGCACGGGGCGTGGACGGCGGATTGTGGCACCTGTGGTACGAGGCCAACGGCTGGCAGCGGTGGGAGTCGCTCGGCCAGGTGGCCTCGGACCCAGCCGCCTCCTCCTGGGGCCGTGACCGGATCGACGTCTTCGCACTCGGGACCGATGGCGACCTGCTCCACGCTGCCTGGGATGGCAAGAGCTGGTCAGTCGCGTGAGGGCGCGCTTCCGTCTGGACAGCCTTCCGGGCGCGGAGCAGCATGCCGGTGATGAGCATTCAGCCTCCACCGACCACCGATCGTGCCGCCCAGCCTGCGGCGCCGCAGCCGCGGCCGGCGCCGGACCCCCGCGTCGATCGCGCCGCCGCCGCCATCGGTCCCTTGCTCAAGGCGCTCGGCGATCGTCGCGACTTCGCGGTTCGCTTCTGGGATGGGCGCGGATTTCGCGCAACCAGTGACCGGCAGCCGCGGTTCACCCTCGTCATCCGTCGTCCGGGCGCGCTGGGCCGCATGCTCACCCCGCCCACGGATCTCGCCATCGGCGAGGCATTCGTGCATGGCGACTTCGACGTGGAGGGCGACATCTTCGCGTTCGTCTCGCTTCCCGACCGGCTGGGCGCTCTCCCGCTGGGCGTGCGCGACTGGGCGAGGCTGCTAACACGCCTTCGCGGCTTGACCGATGCGCCTCCGGCCACCGCGGGTCGATCCGCGGCAGATCTGAGAGGAGAACGGCACAGTGCTGCCCGCGACGAGGCCGCCATCCGATTCCATTACGACGTCGGCAACGCGTTCTACGCGCTCTGGCTCGGCGAGCGCATGGTCTACAGCTGCGCTTACTTCCGGACCGATGACGCCTCACTCGACGAGGCCCAGCAGGCCAAGCTCGACCTCGTCCTGGACAAGCTCGGCGTGCGCGACGGGATGCGGCTGCTGGACATCGGCAGCGGCTGGGGAGGACTGCTCATCCGCGCCGCCGAACGCTTCCCCAACCTGACCGGCGTGGGCATCACGCTCGCCGAGCGACAGCACGCGCTCTCTCGCGAGCGGATCGAGGCAGCGGGGTTTGGCGATCGGCTGCGAGTCGAGCTGATGGACTACCGCGAGGCACCCGTCCGCCTGGGTCGCTTCGACCGGATCGCCTCAATCGGGATGGCGGAGCACGTCGGCGAACGACGGATGCACGCCTACTTTGGCGCTGCCCGGGACTGCCTGGAGCCTGGCGGCCTGTTCCTCAACCACGCCATCACGGCCCAGCCATCACGGATCAGCCCGCCCGGGGGAGGGCTGTTGCCCGGCGCGCTGGGTCGACTGGCGGCGCGGCGCTCCTTCATCGATGCGTATGTCTTCCCGGACGGCGAGCTCCTGCCGTTGCCGGTCATGCTCGACGCCGCGCAGGCCGCAGGCTTCGAAGTCCACCATGTGGAGTCACTGCGGCCCCACTACGCTCGCACGCTGCGCTACTGGGTATCTGGACTGGAAGCGCACTGGGACGAGGCAGTGGCCCTCGCGGGAGAAGCGATAGCCCGCACCTGGCGCCTGTACATGGCCGGCGCCGCCATCGGCTTCGAGGCTGCCCGCCTCGACGTCCATCAGCAGCTGCTCGCGTTGCCCCGCGCCGACGGGAGCTCCGACGCCCCAATGACCCCGACCCGGATGTGACGTCCGCCGCGCCCGGGCCTGATCCCCACCAGCTCCATCCGGACCATCTGCCCACGCCGTTCACCGCGGCCGAGATCCGTGCCGGGTGCCCACCGGGACGCACGCTGCGCTTCCGGATCGAGCGGGCCGGCGAGGAGCCGATGATCCGCGTCTCACGCTACGCGGAGGTCGACGGCGAGGGCGCGGTCCAGGAGTCATGGGCGGAGGACCTCGACGGTGGGGGCCTGTCGGAGCCGGAGCGCGAGCGTTCGACCTGGCTCGAGCTCCAGGAGCACGCTTCGTTTCCTCGCGCGATCACCGAGCGTGGGGAGGAGGAGCTCTCCATCCCCTCGGGGCGCTTCGCCTGCCTCCGCTACACGCGCACCGACCCGGACGCCGTCTGGCGCTTCTGGTTCGCCCGGGAGCTACCCGGCCAGCCGGTGCGTTACGAGCGCGAGGTATCCGGCGAGATCGTCTTCTCGGCCATCCTCATCGACAACACGCCCTAGGCCGGCTCACGAATCCGCGAGCGTTGGCGCGGACGGGTTCCCCGGCGACCACGCGAAGTCGATGATTTGCTGCGTGTCGGGCTGGAGCTCGAGGTCAATGTCGCAGGCGTCGGTCGGAGGATCCTAAAGTGCCGCAGTTCCCGTCGCAGGGCCGTTCGTAGAAGGTGAAGTGGTACGTACCGTTGTCCAGCGCGAGGGTATAGGCGTCCTTCGCCATCGGGGTCTCCACGAGCTTGGCCCCGTCTTTCTCCACCGCCACAAACCCGAATCGAACCCTCGATGAAGCAGCATCCGACCTGCCGGTTGCGGACGAGGACCTGCCCTGTCCCAGAATCCGTCGGGCTCGGCGCCGTTTGCGTGCAGGCGGAGAGCAGAACGAAGAGCCCCGCCGCCATCGAGCTTCGCGCTCGCATTGAAGCCAATGAGTGGCTTATCAAGGCCGGTCGCTGTGGGTGATGTCTGCGAAGCCTCGTTCTGGGCGCAACCTTAGCGGAGAGGGCCGCGGCGGCACCCTAGCGGATGGCGGCGATCACCAACGTCACGAGATACCCGGCGAAGAGCAGCAAGCCGGTGTAGAGGTGCAGCTTGACGTTGGTGCCCATGACCGCCATCAACGTGTAGGGGCTGTTGTAGTGCTGGTCGATCCCGCGATAGACCTGAAAGACGAGCGGAAGGGCGAGCAGCGCCAGCAGCGTGGGCCACGGCATGATGCCCACGGCCACGCCCGCCACGACGAGGGCGAACGCCACCAGCGCCGCCACTAGATAGAGCCGCTCGACGGCAATCTGGCTCAATCGCACCACGAGGGTCCGCTTGCCGGCTGCGGCGTCCCCGCGCCGGTCGGGAATCTCGTTCACGTACAGGATCAAGGCGATGAGGATGGCGACCGGGAGCGAGGCGACCAGCGGCTCCCAGGCCAGCCGTCCGGTTTGCGCCACGTATGCACCCAGCAGCATGACCGGCCCGAAGCCGACGGCAACGGCGATCTCACCAAGCCCGCGGTAGACGAGCTTCAGGGGCGGAGCGGTATAGGCCAGGCCGATGACCACCCCTGCGACCCCAATCAGCAGCAGCTCCAGGCTGGGCCGGATGGCCAGCAGCACCAGTCCGACGGCGATGGCCCCGGCGTACAGGATGGCCGCCCAGGTCGACAGCTCCCGCACTGAGAGGAGGCCGTAGTGGAGGACCCGCGATCCGCCGGAGAACTGGGTCGGGTTCACGTTCGCTTCGTCAGCTCCGGAGAGGGTGTCGAAGATGTCATTGGTCACGTTGATGGCAAGGTGCGCGAAGCTGGCGCCCACGATGGTCAGGACGGCGACCAGCCAGTCGAACGGTCCGTGGCGAGCGGCGATGGCGAGACCCAGCAGCACGGGGACGAATGTCGCGGTCAGGAATGGCAGCCGGGTCGTGCGCAGGATGAGCCACGGCAGCGCCAGCCGCGGCTTGATCGGACGCCCCCGCTCGGCGGAAAGCTGTTCGAGGTAGCGCCGGGATTGCGGAACCGAACGCTCGGAGTACTCGAAGAAGGGAACCTCGGCCTCATCCCAACCCCAAGCGTGCTCGCCGCTGAAGGTGACGACGCCGTCTTGTGGGGCCGAGGCTCGGCCCCACACGCACAGGTAGCGGCGCTCATCGTAGCCGACGCCGGGCTGGGGACGGATGTGGCTGGCGATCACCGAAACCTCCCGGTCCGTCGGGATGGGCAACCCCGGAGCGTTCAGTAGCAGCGTGGGAGCCTCGCCATCGGTCTGAAAGGTGGTAGCCACGCTTATCGGGTAGCCGGCATCGTCCACCCAGGTGGCGACCAGGAACGGATAGACGCTCAGGCGCTTGAGAAGCGCTTCGTCGACCTGCATCAGGCGGCCGCTCGCGCGGGCGCCGAGCTCACCTGCGGCTCGCGCGCCGTGTTGCCGCCCGGCCAGTAGAGGCAGCGCTGCGGCGTGATCTCGATGACGGCGCGCTCGAAGAAGAGGGGCAGCGCGACCCGCGCCTTGAGGAACTGGTCGATGGCCGGCTCCTTGCGGCGCCAGAGGTCAAGGATCAGCCGCTCCCATTGCGCATGCGGGTCGTCCTCGATGACGCGTGCCGTCCCCTGGATCGTCGCGCGGTCCAGGTTGCCCTTCATGGCCACGTCGTCGGAAAGCGACACGGCGACCTTGGGATTGGCCTTGATGTGCTCCAGCTTGCGGCTGAAGAGCGTGCTCGAGTGCATGAGGATTCGCTCGCCGTCGTACAGCGGAATGAGCGGGTGGGTGATGGCCCGACCGTCTGGGCGCACCACCGTCAGCTCGCCGACGAGGGCCACGTTGAGCAGCTCCTCGACCGGCGTGGGCAACCAGCCCATGTGTCGCCTCCATCGTTGTGCCGGCCGCGTGGGCCGGGAACAGAATTCGCTACTGCAGCATAGCACATTGTACGCCACGAGGCGCGAGTACACTCCCGCGCGATGGAAAAGGCATCTGCCCGGGTCGCCACGGTCGT
The DNA here is from genome assembly GCA_005880165.1 of Chloroflexota bacterium. GTDB lineage: Bacteria > Chloroflexota > Limnocylindria > QHBO01 > QHBO01 > CF-82. Next base: position 5,611 of record VBJP01000015.1, read on the forward strand.
CGCGGTGGTATGCGACGCGGATGGAACGACTCGGGAGTTGAGGGAGGACGAGCTCGATCGCATCGACCAGATCCGCGGCGCGCAGGGGCGGCTGGTCTGGCTCGACATCACCGATCCCGGACCCGTCCAGCTCGAGCTGTTGCGCAAGGAGTTCGAGATTCACCCGCTCGCGGAGGAGGACCTCAACCTTCGCCACCAGCGACCCAAGATCGACAGCTATCCGGGTCAACACGTCCTGGTGGCCTACGAGGTCGTCGCGCACCCGAAGGCGCACCGCCGGCCCTCCGCCAGCGAGGTGGCAGGACGGGGCGGCGGTGCGCAGCTCGGTGAGGTCCATCTCTTCACGGGCGCTGGCTATGTGGTGAGCGTCCATTGGGGGCGCTCCGCCGTGATCGAGGACGTGATGCATCGCTTCAAGCAGCGGGCGGACGCGGTGGGACGGACCGCCGGAGGCCTGCTGTACGCCATCCTCGACGCGATCGTCGACGGCTACTTCCCGCTCCTCGATCAGCTGAGCGAGCGGATCGACGACCTGGAGGACCGGATCATCCGGGGCCACCAGGGAACCGAGACTCTTCGCGAAGTCCTCGACCTGAAGCGCCGCCTGCTGAAGCTGCGTCGAGTCCTTGCCCCGCAGCGAGACGTGGCCAACTCGCTCCTGCGACGGGACGTGGAGCTGATCGACGACCAGGCGCTCCCCTACTACCAGGACCTCTACGATCACCTTGTTCGGGTGCTCGATCAGCTCGACCTGTACCGCGACCTCGTCGCGGCCGCTCTCGAGGCCAACCTCTCGGTGACGAGCAACAACCTCAATGCGGTGATGAAGCGGCTCACCGCCTTCACGGTAGTGCTCATGGTGCCGACGCTCATCGCAGGCATCTATGGCATGAACTTCCACTTCATGCCGGAGCTCTCGTGGCCGCTCGGCTACCCGGTCGTCCTGCTGGTGATGGCCGGCTTGATGGGGCTGATCGCGCTCTACTTCTGGCGCAACGACTGGTTCTAGGGTCGTTCCAGGGTTCCGGACAGGTTCTGACCCGGGCGTCCGTACAATGGACGCCTCCATGACTGGTGATCTCGCCTCGCTGTCCCACGCCCCGACGCGCCCTGGCTCGGCGTCCGCCGAGGCGCCCGCCATCGAAGCGATTGACCTGGTGCGCATCTACCACACCCACGTGGGCGTGATTCGGCGACGGCCCCTCGACGTGGAGGCGGTGCGCGGCGTGACCTTCGACGTCCGTCCCGGTGAGCTCTTTGGCCTGCTCGGCCCGAACGGCGCCGGCAAGACGACCACCATCAAGATGCTCATCACGCTGCTGCTACCGACCTCCGGCTCGGCACGGGTAATGGGTTTCGATGTCGTGCGCGAGACCACCGAGGTGCGGCGGCGCATCGGCTACGTCTTCGGCGGCGACCGCGGCCTCTACGATCGGGTCAGCGGCCTCGACAACCTGCGCTATTTCGCCGAGCTGTACGGCGTCGACCCCCGCCAGCGCGATCGTCGGATCGCAGCGCTCCTGGAGCTCGTGGGGCTGACGGGCCGCGAAAAGGAGAAGGTCGAGGGTTACTCGCGGGGAATGCGACAACGCCTGCACATCGCGCGCGGCCTGCTGCACGATCCCGAGGTGATCTTCATGGACGAGCCATCTATTGGCCTCGACCCGATCGGTGCTCGCGAGCTGCGGCAGACCGTCAGGAGCCTGGTCGACGCCGGGAAGACCGTGCTGCTGACAACCCACTACATGTTCGAGGCCGATGCGTTATGCGACCGGATCGCGGTCATCAACGATGGCCACATCGTGGCGAGTGGCACGGGCTCCGACCTGAAGTCGGCCGTGCTCAACCGGACCATCGTCGAGATCGAGACCTTCGGCGTGGCGCCGGAGGCGATCGATCGCCTGCGGCGCGACCCGGAGGTGATCGCGGTCAACACCGAGGAGCGCGACCAGAGCCAGATCCTGCTGATCCAGAGCGAGCGAGGGCCCGAGATCACGCAGCGTCTCCTCGGCTCGCTCGGCGACACACGCGTCGGAAAGGTCGTTGCTCGTGAGCCGACCCTGGAGGACGCCTACGTGCACCTCATCGCCAGCACGAGCAGCACCGACGGCGCGGATCGCGCCGCGGCCCTCGGATGAGGACGCCATGAGCGCTGGCCGAACCCTTCGCCTCATCGGATACGTGACCTGGTTCAACGTGCGGATGCTGCTCGTTAGCGAGTTCTTCGTGCTCCTGACCTTCATCTCGCCGCTGATCTTTGCCACGCTCGCCTTCTTCCTGTTCCGGCTTGGCCACGGCGGCAGCGGCCAGACGCTCCTGTACGCCGCGCTCGGGAGCGGCATGATGGGTGTCTGGAGCACCACGCTCTTCGGATGTGGTGGAGCCATCGCCTGGCAGCGCTGGGAAGGAACGCTCGAGCTGCTCGTCAACGCGCCCACTCGATATGACTTCATCCTCGCGGGCCAGACATTCGGGGCGGTCATCTTTGGCTTCTACGGGATCGTGACGACCATCGTGTGGGGCATGGTCCTGTTCGGCATGCCGCTGCAGGCGACCTTCCCGCTCGTCCTGCCGCTGAGCCTGTTCGCGGCGGTCATCTCGCTCGGGGCATTGGGCATGCTGATCGCGACACTGTTCGTGCTCTATCGGCACGCCAACGCCCTGGGCAACCTCCTCGAGTACCCGATCTGGCTGGTCGCGGGCCTCCTGGTGCCTCTCACCAGGTTGCCGGACTGGATCCAGCCCGTCAGCTGGGTGCTCGCGCCCACCTGGGGCATGGAGGCGATCCGAGGCGCCACCCTGGGGGACGCGCCACCCTGGCTGGCAATCGGGATGTGCGTCGTGCTCGCAGGTGCCTACTACGTGCTCGCCCGCGTGGTCCTGGTCTACGTCCTCGACAAGGCGCGCCGTGACGCTAGCCTCGCTCTGCGATGAGCCGATGACCACTACCGCGGCCCACCTCTCCCTCCCGCCGGTCACGGCCGATCCCGGATCGCTGCGCGCCGCCTGGCGCATCTTCTGGCGCGGCGGCCTGATGAGCTACGGCATGCTCTTCAACTGGGCGCGGCCGTCGATCTACTTTCCCACCCTGATCGGCGGGCCGACCTTCCAGCTCCTCTTCTTCGCGGCACTCGGGTCCTATGCCGCGGGCCGCTCGCCGGCCTATTTCGCGTTGGGCAACGCCGTGCAGGTCAGCGCGCTGGCGGGCATCTTCGGGATGACCATGGCGATCGCCAACGAGCGCTGGTTCAGCACGCTGCCCGCCATCCTGGCCACGCCAGCCAACCGCATCGCGCTCTTCGCGGGCCGCTTCCTGCCCTTCATCGCCAATGGCCTGTTCGTCTCGCTGTACGCCATCGCCTTCGGCGTCATCTTCCTGGGCGTCCGTTTCGAGGCATCAACCCTCGGGGTTGCCGGCCTCGCGCTGCTGGTCACCGTCTTCTCCTGCACCGCGATCGGCGCCCTGCAGGGCGCCATCTCGCTGCGGCTGCGCGACGGCCTCTTCGGCGCGAACCTGCTGATGCTCACCTTTCTCCTCTTCTGCGGCGTCAACATCCCGGTCGCCAGCCTTCCCGCCTGGATGCAGGTGATCAGCAACCTGCTGCCGTTCACCCACGGCCTCGCGCAGGTCGGCGGGCTGATCAGCCTCGAGGCCGTCATTGGCGTCGCGTACGCGGTCGCCGCCTTCGCGCTGTTCAGCTACCTGGAACGCAGCGCGCGCGCCAACGCCACGCTCGACGTGCGCTAGCCATCGGCTCGCCGCCGGAGGTACTCGAAAGCCATCGGCGGAGGTCGTGTGCGCCGGCGCACCTTTCGGGACGGGTTTCTCAGGTCGCTCGGGGCAGTCGCGTCCTACCGTAGGACCCCTGGAGGGTCGGGCTCCGGCGCTCCATCGGTTTGGCAGGAGGGCAGGGTCCAATGCGCACCGCGATGGCGGGTGCTGCCCGCAAGGCCATGGGCGCGGCCGGCGGTTTGCTGTTTGTTGCCGGCGTGCTGGTGCCGGCGGGCCGTGTCGCCGCTGCAACGGGCGACGAGCTGTTCATCACCGAGTACGTCGAGGGGTCGGGAACCAACCAGGCGATCGAGATCTTCAACCCGACCGACACGCCCATGAGCCTCTCGGCGAGCGGCTTTCGGCTCGAGTTCTACGCTGATGGCAGCCCGTCGGTCACCGGCGGCGTCCTGCTGATCGGCGTGATCCAGCCCGCGAGCACCTGGGTGGTCGTCCCCACCGACGCCAGCCCCGAGCTCCGCGCCCGGGCCAACCAGACCTTTGGCTTGAGTGCATTCTGGTTCGACGGCAACGACATGGTGGCGCTCACTCACAGCGGCAGCGCGATCGACATCATCGGGCAGATCGGCTTCGACCCCGGGGTCGAGTGGGGCACCGGACTCGCCAGCACCCGCGATAACACGCTCCGACGCAAGCCGGCCGTGACCGCCGGCGACGCGGACGGGACCGATCCCTTCGATCCGTCGGTCGAGTGGGACGGCTTCCCGGTCGACACCTTCGACGGGCTCGGCAGCGTCGGCGAACCCCCGGTCGACGAGCCGGTCTCCCTCGCCTGTCCCAGCGAGCTGGCCACGACCCAGCCCGCGGACGTGGTGGGTTCGGTGAGCGCGTCGGATCCGGACGGGACGGTCGTCAGCCTGTCCGTCACCGCGGTCACGCCATCGGACCCGGACACGATCGCGATCACGAACCTGGCTCCGGCATCCGGCGTCGGTGGCTCAGCGACGGCCAACCTGACGGTGAGCGGCATTACGCCCGCCGGTAGCTACGCGGTGACCGTCACGGCCGCCAACGACGACGCCAGCCCGCAGACCGCGGACTGCAACGTGGCGGTGACGGTCGCGCCCTTCGTCTCTGCGTTCGACAAGCTGCGCGACATGGTCGACAGCCTGGTCGCCGGCGGAGGCGTCGACCCATCCAAGGCGTTCCTGCTCACCATTCGCCTCGACCGTGCCGCTTCGGACAACGCCGCCGGCCGGCATGACGCATTCCGAGCGCAGATGCAGGCGTTCGGCAACCAGGTGGCTGGGCTTGCGCCGCGCTGGATCACCCCAGCGGCCGCCGCCCAGCTCAGGGCACAGGCCGCCGAGGTCTTGGCCGAAGCGGGCTGACGCCGCCGTCAGTTCGCTTCTCTGAGGCGCCTGCGTTCAGGCGCCTGCGCGCAGTCGGTCGGCGCAGGCCGCGCAGCGACCCACGATGGTCATGTGCGACAGGTCTGGCTCGAAGCCGCCGACGCCTCGGAAGGCGGCCATGATGGCCTGCGCCTGAGCAGAGTCGACCTCCCAGCGACCACCACAGCTGGCGCAGTACAGGTGGCCGTGCTCCGGCTCCTGCGCCACGTGGAACTCCTCGCGGCCGTCTGGGGCGTGGCCGTGTCGCACCAGGCCGAGCTCCTCCAGTACGTCGAGGGTGCGGTACACGGTGGACGGGATGGTGGTGGGATCCACGCTGCGGCAGCGCTCGATCAGCTCCGGGCCAGTCAGATGGCCGGAGGCCGAGGCTAGGACCTCCACGATCGTGCGGCGTTGCGGCGTCCAGCGCATGCCGCGTTCACGGAACCGCTCGGGCATGGACGCCCACGGCTCCTGGAGTGATGTGGGCCCGTTCATTCGCCGTTCAGTATAGGAAGATGAGGCAACTGCAACAGATTGCAACAGCGGAACAAGGCAGGTAGCATCCGCCCGTGGAGGTCCCGCAGCTCGTCCTCTCCCTGGTTACGGCGACTGGTCACGCGCTGGACGGCGGCCCGGGGCCCCAAGCCGCCGGCCTTGGGCTGCTGCTGACCGCCCTCGTGCTCGGCGTCCGCCATGGCATCGACTGGGACCACATAGCCGCGATCACCGACATCACCAGCACGACCTCGGCGGCCGAGGCTGCCACCGAACACCACGAGCTCGATCATCTCG
>VBJP01000304.1 GCA_005880165.1 Chloroflexota bacterium
GGATGCTGCCCGTGCCGAAGGTTCCAGAGCCTGAGATTCCCCCGCCGCTTACGCTCAGCTGCCCAAGTTGCACAGACCCCGCAGCAAAGCCGCCGCTCCCGTCGCGCTGCACGAGCGTGTTCGGAGTGTTGTCTGGCGTGCCGTTCGCGCCGCCAGCGGCTGCCGTCGTCTGGACGCTGCCGTCGGGGAACTTGAAGCCGCCAGCCGTGGAAGCGATCACGCCATCCGCGGTCAAATAGCCAGCCGCACTCGTCGGTTGATCACCGCTCGTCCCGAACCAGACGTGCTGAGCGCGAACGACAACAGAGTTGTCGAGGTTGGCGAGGACCGATCGTGTTGGATCCGATACATCTCCATACACGAAGCTTCCCTGATGTGCATTGGTCGACGCACGGCGGCCCATCGCCACGGAGAAGTTACCGCTGGCGATGCTGCCCTCACCCCACGCCAGCGAGACTGTACCGCTCGCGATGGTGCTGATCCCCATCGCGGTCGAGGAGCGGCCGCTGGCTTCCACTTGAGAGCCTAACGCATATGAGTTGAGCCCGATCCTCGCGTCATCCCACTCGGCCCCCCCTGCATTTCCTGCTCGGAAGGCGAGCTTCCCGGGGTACCACATAAACCGCGCGCCCGGACCTGTAGCAGGTACGGCGCCGACCCCGAGTGTCCCGGTGATCGCGAACCCGTTTGTGGTTGACCGTGTGCCATCCGCGAGCACGTACTGGGGATGGTCATCGTCGGCCAGGCCGTTCAACGCTCCGTGATCGTAACCCGGCACGCCGTCGATCCAGCTGAACTCGATGTGATTCTTGTTGGTGCACTGCGTGGCTAGCCCAGGCTCCTTGATGCGGTAAACGGTGCCGGTGGCCGACACGTAGCAGGCGAAGAATACCTTGGGTGTGCTCTGAGCCTCCACACTCAGGACAGCAAAGCAAAGCAGCGCTGCTCCCAGCGAGCCGCACCGCTCCAGCACCTCCGTGGTCCGTTTCATTGTTCCCTCCTTGAGGCAGCCTGCGGCGCGGCCTGCGCGCGGTCCGCAGGGGCTTGCACTACCGCTTGGATCTGTTCGAGCACCAGCCGCACGACGTCGAAGTCCGGAAACAGGGTCGAGTCCGGCTGCAGTTGGAGAGCAGCCGCGTTGGCACGCGCAAGCGCTCCCTCGTAGGCATCGGGTTGGGAGAGCGCCGGCTCCAGTTCCATGAGCGCGCTGCGAAGCTCGTCGAGGGCAGACCCGGTGCCGAGCGCCGGTAGGATGCGGGTCTGCACGTCCTGAAGCGCTACGGCGAACGGGGCGAGTGCGGCGATGCGGGCACTATCTCGGGCGGAGACTGGGCGCTCGGGGGCTGTGGGGACCTGCCGGTCACACCCGCACAGGCCGAGGACCATGAGGAAGCAGGCGGCAACCACAGTGGGAGGTACCGGGGTGCGTGCCGCAGCGCTGGATACGCGCCCTTCTCCTGCAACGTGCAGGTCAGGCTGTGCCGTCCGTGTCATGGCTCCGTCCTCCTTCGCGTCACCCAGCTGTCCACCAGGAGTTGCCTCGCACCGGTCCACGCAGGTCCGTTAGTGGTCTAGACCTGAAAGGCCTCCGTTGGCCGTCTTGCGGCCTCCGCGACGGACTGTAGCTTCTAGTTTCAGTCTGAAATGGTTTCAGTCTGAAGATCGTCATTGTCCGTGCGGGGCCATGGCCAAACGATGATGGTTCGCAAGTCACTTCACCGTCACTCACGCGGCGGGGGGTCTTCCCCAGCCGGTGGCGACGGTTGTCTCCTCAAGACGCTCGGCGCGGTCGCGCTGTCCCGCCGCGATGACGGTGCGCCCCCGGTATGGCTCCTCGGGCCCGGGAAGCTCGTCTCCCTGCTGACGTGGGTCGCCTGCACGCCTGGGCGCCAGGCCGACACGGGTCAGCTGATCGACCTGCTCTGGTCGGACCGCGACAGTGCGACCGCGCACCATGACCTGCGACAGGCGATCTGGCAGCTCCGGCGCAAGCTTGGCCGAACGGCGATCACTTGCGGACGTCGCGCCGTGGCGCTGCGAACGCCAATCAGGGTCGATCGGGAAGAGTTCTTGGACGCGGTGGACCGGGGGGCGCTCGACCAAGCCGTGGCGCTGTACGGCGGAGAATTTCTGCCGGGTGTCCCCGCCGCCGGGGCGCGTGGTTTCGAAGAGTGGGCCGACCTGGAGCGCTACCGCCTGCGGCGGATCTTCTGCCGCGCGGCGGAGTCGCTCGCGCGGCAGTCGCTAGCGGCAGGTCGGTGCCTTGAAGCGCAGCAGCTCGCCTCGCGCGTGCGGGACGCCGACCCACACGACGAAGCAGCCTGGGTGCTGCTGCTCGAGATGTTGCTGGCCGCTGGCGATCCCGTTCGCGCCGCTGCCGAAGCGGATCTCCTGGAGCGGGTACTCGCGACTGACGGTCGGGTTGCCCAACCCCACACCCACGCTCTGCTGCGACGGGTCCGGCGAGCTGCGGAGCGCGGCCCGCCAGCCGGCGCGCCAGCCACGCTCGCCCCGGCGCTGACGGATAGGGACGGCGAGCTCCGTCTACTGTTGGGCGCCTGGGAGGCAGCACGCGG
>VBJP01000016.1 GCA_005880165.1 Chloroflexota bacterium
ACCTTCACCGAGACGAGGAACTCAGAGAGCGCCACCACCGCGGCCGCCCCGCCGCCGGCGCCGTTGAAGATGGCGACCATCTGCGGCATGGCGGTCATCGGTACGCGTCTCGCGCCCAGCACTCCCACCACCGAACCCAGCGCGCCCGCGACCAGCACGATCCACCAGTGCTCGAGCATGCCCGGTGCCGTGGCCACGGTCCAGATCACCACCAGCGCCATGCCGGCGGCGCCGAGCAGGTTGCCGGTCCTCGCGGTCCGCGGCGAAGAGAGGAACTTGAGCGCGAGGATGAAGGTGATCCCCGAGACCAGGTAGACGACGAACGTCAGGACCGCGAGCAGGTTCACGGTCGATCACCCGGGCGTCGCCGGAACATCTCCAGCATGCGGTCGGTGACCACGAAGCCGCCGACCACGTTGATCGTGCCGAGCAGGACGGCCACCAGGGCGAGCACGATGCGCAGTGGGTCGTCCGCGGTGGCAGCCACCAGCATCGCGCCTACCACGATCACGCCATGCACGGCGTTCGCGCCGGACATGAGAGGCGTGTGCAGCATGGTCGGAACCTTGCTCACCACCTCGTAGCCGACGAATCCGGCCAGCACCAGGATGAAGAGCGCATCGAGCAGGGCCCGCGGGTCCAGCGCCTCAGTCACCCGGAAGCTCCCGGTGCGCTGGGACGGCTCGCCGCAGCCGGCTTCTTTGGTGGCTCCGTTGCAGTCTCCGGCGCGTTCCGCGGCACCGGAGCCGGCTCGATACCGAGCGCCTTGGCCGTCGCCTCGTGGACGACGCCGCCGGCGTGCGTGATGGTTGCGCCGCGCGTGATCTCGTCGTCGAAGTTGAGGACCAGCTCCCCGGAAGGGACGAGATGCTTCACCAGCGTCTGGATGTTCTTGCTGAGCATCTGGGTAGCACTGGCAGGCATGGTGGCCGGCAGGTTGGTATGACCGATGATCAGCACCCCGTGCTTGACGACCTCCTTGCCGGGCTCCGTCAGCTCGCAGTTGCCGCCCGCCTCCGCCGCAAGATCGATGATCACCGACCCGGGCCGCATGGTCTTGACCATCTCCTCGGTGATCAGCCGCGGAGCGGGCCGGCCCGGGATGAGTGCGGTGGTGATGACCGCATCGGCCTCCCCGACGCGGGAGGCGATCAGCTCCGCCTGGCGCCGCTTGTAGTCCTCGCTCATCTCGCGGGCGTAGCCGCCGGACGTCTCGGCCTGGGACTTCTCCTCATCGGTCATCTCGACCTCCAGGAAGGTTCCACCCAGCGACTGCACCTGCTCCTTGACGACAGGGCGCACGTCGATGGCTTCGACGACCGCGCCAAGACGTTTCGCGGTGCCGATCGCCATCAGCCCCGCCACACCGGCGCCAAACACCAGGAATCGAGCCGGGCGCACCGTCCCGGCCGCGGTGGTTAGCAGGGGCATGAACTTCGGCAGGCGCTCGGCGGCGATCACCACGGCCTTGTAGCCGGCTACGGTGCTCTGCGAGGAGAGCGAGTCCATGCTCTGGGCGCGGGTGATGCGCGGGATGGCGTCCATGCTGATCGCCGTCACGCCGCGCTCGGCGAGCGCTTGCGCCAGCGTGGGATTGGAGAGCGGTCCCAACGTGCCGATCAGCACCTGGCCGGACTTCAGCCGAGCCACCTCCGCCTCCGAAGGGCGTCCAGTGCGAAGGACCATGTCCGCATCGCGGTAGAGGGCTTCGGCGTCCTCGACGACCGATGCCCCTGCCTCGCGGTAGGCGTCGTCGCCAATGAAGGACCCCTCTCCGGCCCCGGCCTCTACGAGGACCTGGTTGCCGTCGGCGATGAGCTGTGCCGCCGACTGCGGTGTCAGCGCGACGCGGGCTTCGCCCTCGGCTGTCTCGCGAGGGACAGCGATCTTCATCGGACTCGCTTTCTGCGGGGTGGATGTGCCGGTTACGCGCGAACCGCCAGGTCTCGCGACGGGCGGTTCGGGTCCCGAAGTGTAGCAGCGGGAACGGCGACGATTTGTTGCGCCATGATGAGCCGATGCCGACCAGGAGCCTGAACATCAACGACCACCGCCTGGAGCTCGAGACCGGCGACATCACGCGCCAGGCGGTCGACGCGATCGCCAACGCCGCCAACTCGGCGCTCCGTGGTGGCGGTGGCGTGGACGGAGCGATCCATCGGGCGGCGGGGCCAGGCCTGCTCGACGAGCTGGTGCGCCGCTATCCGAACGGCACGCCGACCGGCAGTGCCGTCGAGACGAGCGGTCACCGCCTCGCGGCGCGGTGGGTCCTCCACGCCGTGGGCCCCGTCTGGCAGGGAGGGAGCCACGGCGAGGCAGAGCAGCTCGCCGGGGCGTATCGGGCCTGTCTGGGGCTCTGCGAACGGCTCGGTGCTCGCAGCGTGGCCTTCCCGGCCATCAGCATGGGGATCTACGGTTACCCGGGCGACCAGGGGGCCCGGATCGCGGTCCACACGGTCGCGGAGCACCTGCGCGGCGAGACATCGCTCGACCTGGTTCGCTTCGTCCTCTTCTCGGACGAGACGCGCGCTCTCTTCGACGCGGCGCTCGACGAAGAGGCGCGGTGATCGCGCCGCCGGTCAGTCGCTCGGCGCCAGTCCCGATGTCCGCAGGCCGAGCTTGGCCTCTCGCGGGCCCAACCTGAAGCGGCCGTCGCCCGGGTCGATGCGCTCGATCATCGGCAGATCCCCGAGGACCTGCGCGGCGACGTATTCCCCGATCACCGGGCCGTGCTTGAACCCGTGCCCGGACCCGCCACCCACGACCCACACGTTGTCCCATTCGGGGTGGCGATCGATGATGAAGTGCGTGTCAGGCGTCGATTCGTACTGACACACCCGGCCTTCCGAGACGGGCTGGTCGGCGAGCGCCGGGAATCGCGCACTCAGCAGGCGGCGGGCCGCGGCCACCCGCTCGTCTGACAAGCGCCGCTCGAGACGGTCGGGCTCGACGATCGGTCCCGGCCAGTCTGGAGCGACCTTGAAGCCGCGCCCCTCGATCGAGGGCAGGCCGTAGTAGGCGGCGTCGTAGTCCGCCCAGGTGGGTACAGAGCCGCCGTCGAAGCGGTCGTCGCCCGGGGGCGTCGCAAAGTAGACGAGCTCCTGGCGGGTGACGCTCAGCTGGCCGTCGAGCACAGAGGGCAGCAGACCCGCCAGCCACGGACCCGCGGCCAGCACGAACGCGTCCGCCCGCAGCTCGCTGCCACCCTGCGTCGTGAGCCGGGCCAGGCGCCCACCCGCGCCATCGGTCCCGTCCGGCGAGACGACTCGCGCCCGCTCCAGGCGGCCGCCGTCACGGAGGAAACGGTCGACCAGCGCGAGCATTGCCCTCCGCGACATCAGCACCCCAGCCTCGGGCTCGTACAGTGCCCACGTGATCCCATCCCCGGCGATCTGCGGCCAGTGCCGGTCCATCTCGTCCGTTTCTAGGCGCTGGGCCGGGATGCCAAGCCGGGTCAGGGTCGCGAGCGACTCGGCCTCGAAGCCGTCTTCGCGGTGTGCAAACCACAGGACACCGGTCGGCACGAGGAGGCTCGCATGAGCCTCCTCCTCCAGCAAGCGCCATTGCGCCTGCGAGGTCCGCTGCCAGCGGGGGTAGACCTCGTCAGCGCCGTGCGCGGATCGCGTCACCCGCGTCTCGTCGCCGGAGGTCGCGAGCGACGATGCCGGCGAGTACTGGTCCACGATGGTCACATCGAGGCCATGACGGCGGAGCCAATGCGCCGTCCAGGCGCCCATGACGCCGGCGCCCAGCACGACCACCGAACCGCTCCCCGCCATGGACCGATGGTAGCGGCCCCAGCCTTCGGGTCGGCGCCTGCGCTAGGCTTGCGAGCGTGGAGGGCGAGGGTCCGGGGAGCACGCCGCCGGCGATCCAGACCGAGGGATTGACCAAGCACTACGGCTCGGTCCGCGCGCTCAACGCGTTGTCGATCGAGGTGCGAGTCGGCGAGATCTTCGGCTTCCTGGGTCCGAATGGATCCGGCAAGTCGACGACCATCCGAACGCTGCTGGGATATCTCCACGCGACCGCGGGGAGGGCCCGGGTGCTCGGGCTCGACGTCGAGCGGGAGAGCGTGGAGATCCGGCGCAAGACCGGATACCTGCCCGGCGGCATCGCGCTCTACGGATCGCTCTCCGGGGCGGATGCACTCGAGTACCTCTCCGAGCTGCAGGGTCAACCAGCCACACGGCGCAACGAGCTGTGCGAACGGCTGCAGCTCTCGACCAGTGACCTGCGGCGTCGGATCCGGGACTACTCGCGCGGCATGCGCCAGAAGCTGGGAGTCATCCAGGCTCTGCAGCACGATCCCGAGCTGGCGATCCTCGACGAGCCGACGGAGGGGCTCGACCCGCTGATGCAGCATGCGTTCTACGGGATCCTCGAGGACATGCGGGCCGCCGGTCGCACTATCTTCTTCAGCTCGCACGTCCTGCCCGAGGTCGAACGAGTCTGCGACCGCGTCGCCATCATCCGCGCCGGTGAGCTGATGGCGCTGCAGACCGTGGATGACCTGCTGGCGCGCCGCAAGCGCAGGATCACGCTGCGTTGGCGCGGCGCGGCACCCGATCTCTCCTTCGTCCCGGGCCTCGCCGACCTGCAGGTGCGCGGCGATCGCGCGACGGCGACCCTGGCCGGCGAGGTGGGTCCTTTCGTCCGAGCGGTCGCGTCGCCGGCACTCGAGGACCTGACCATCGAGCCGGCCAGCCTGGAGGAGGCATTCCTGGAGTTCTACGCGGATGGTGAGGGGCCAGGCCATGTTCCACGGGAGATGGGCTCGGCCCAACCCTCCGAGGAGCCGCGATGAGTGGCGTGCTGCTGGTGAGGGTCTGGCGCTTCGCGTCGACTCGACTGGTGATCGTGACGCTGGCCACCCTCGTCTGGGGCTGGCTGCTCCTCTTCTTCTACAGCCAGTTCTCGGAGGCGATCCGCCAGCTGGCGGTCCAGAGCCCGATCTTCAAGCAGTTCACCAACTTTGGGTCGGGCAACCTGTTCACCATCTCGGGCGCGATCACGCTGGGCACGCAGCATCCACTCGTGATCGCCCTGATCGGCATCTTCGCGGTGGGAGGCGCCGCCCTGGCCATCGCCGGAGAACGTCAGGCGGGGACCCTGGAGGTGCTGCTGGCGCGCCCGCTCCCGCGGCGCAGCTACCTGCTGACGCAGCTGGTGGCGATCCTGGCCATGGTGGCTTTGCTGGTTGCCGCGCTACTGTCCGGGATGGCCATCGGGGCGGTCACACAGGGGCTCACCGGTGAGCTGGACCTCGCGCGATTCCCGCTCATGTGGCTGAACGGGCTGCTGTTGTGGGGCGCGTTCACGAGCTTCAGCCTCGCGGTGTCGGCAAGCTTCGATCGTCCCGGCCCGGCCATCGGTCTGTCGCTCGCATTCCTGCTGGTCAACTACTTCCTGGAAATTCTGGGCTCGTTCTGGACCGATGCGAAGTGGACGCAGGAGTACTCGCTCTTCCACCACTTCCAGTCAGGCGAGATCCTGGCCGGCAAGGCGGATCCAGCGGATTTCGTCCTGCTGCTGGCGGTCGTCCTGGTCCCGCTGGGGTACGCGCTATGGATCTTTCCACGCCGGGACCTGGCGGCGCCCGCCTAGCTCACCCGCCGGCGGCGGCCTTGGCCGGTGTCGCCTCCGAGAGCGCGTAGGCGACGGCCTCCTCGCCCGACATGCGCTCCCCCGCGGCCCAGGCTGCGGCGGTCTCGGGATCGGCGCGCAGCGGCGCCGGATCGAAGCCGACAACCTCGCGATTCCATGGATTCAAGCCCGTCCCACTCTGCCGCTCGAGGCTGGCGACCGCGCCGGAAAGCACGGCAGCCCGTTGCCGGTCGCCGAGCTGCTCCGCCAGCGCAGCTAGCGCGTCGATGACCAGGGTGTAGCCAGACACGTCGGCGGCGTTTGCAAAGATGCGAAGCGCCTCCGAGAGCTGCTCGCGAGCGAGTTCGGGCTCGTGTTCGTGAATCGCCAGCAGCCCAAGGTCGAACAGCGACCATCCCAGCATGAAGCTCTGCTCGAGCCGTCGGAAGACCGGCATCGCCTCGGCAAGAACGCCCCTGGCTACGTCGAAGTCTGCGTGCGACCAGGCGATCGTGCCCTTCAGCCACTTCCCCTTTGCGATGCCGAGCTCGTCGCCGATGGATTGCCAGAGCTCCAGCGCTTCGCCGATGAGCGCATAGGACCGCTCGGAATCACTGGTGGCTCCCGCGAAGCCGCCCAGCGGGAAGGCCAGGTTGTACGCCGCCTCCGCGATGGCGCCGGGATCACCCTGCGCGCGGCGGATCGTGAGGCACGCATCGTAGTTGTCGACCGCGTCCTTGAAGTCACCCCGCCACCACGCGAGGCCTCCCGCCGCCTCCAGGGCGTCGGCGCGCTCGGTCGGGAAATCCGCGGCCCGGGGGAGCGCCAGCGCCCGGCGTGTCCGATCCGTACCTTCCAGCAGATAGCCCCGCATCTGCCAGAAACGCCAGAGCTTCGACACCAGGTCGAGCGCAAGCGGAGGCTTCGCCGTTTCGACCGACCAATCGAATGCTGCGCGCAGGTTGTCATGATCCTCTTCCAGCCAGTCGAGCCAGCGACGCTTGTCGCTGCCAAGGAGCTGGGGAGCGGCCTGCTCGACGAGCGCGGCGAAGTGGCGAGCGTGGGCGCGTCGCAGCTCGTCTTCTCGACCGCTCTCGGCCAGCCGTTCCAGCGCGTATTCGCGGATCGTGCCCAGCATGAAGAAACGGGGCTCGCCGTCGCCGGCGGCCACCTGGCGCAGCAGACTCTTCTCGACGAGCGACCCGAGGCCATCGAGGATCGGTTCCTTGAGCTCGTCGCCGGGACAGACCGACTCGATTGCGTCGAGCCGGGCTCCACCTGCGAACACGGCCAGGCGCCGGAAGAGGGCGCGCTCGTCCTCGGTGAGAAGGTCGTAGCTCCAGTCGATCGCGCCGCGCAGCGTCTGCTGGCGTTCGGGCCGGTCCCGCGCTCCGCCGGAGAGGAGCCCAAGGCGATCGCCGAGCCGCGCGAGCATGGCCTGGGGCGGGAGGACGTTGATGCGGGCAGCCGCCAGCTCGATCGCCAGCGGCAGGCCGTCCAGGCGGGCACTGATCTCGGCCACGGCGGGCGCGTTCTCGTTGGTCACCTGGAAATCGGGTTTGACCCCCATCGCCCGCTCGATGAAGAGCGCGACCGATTCGTACTGCGAGAGGCGCTCGGGACTTTCGTGGAGGCGCGGATCGGGCGTGGCGAGGGGTGGCACCGGGTATTCCCGCTCCCCGTAGATCCGCAGCGCGCTGCGACTGGTCGCCAGGATCGCGAGCCCCGGCGCGGCTGTAAGCAGCTCTGCGATGCGCGGGGCGGCATCGGCGACCTGCTCGAAATTGTCGAGGATCAAGAGCGTTCGGCGTTCTCGGAGGTGGTCGGTCAAGGCTGTCATGGGCGAGAGGCCTCCGCGGTCCGGCAGGCCCAGCTCCTGCGCGATGGTTCCGGGCACCAGCTCCGGGTCGCGCAACAGGGAGAGCGGGACGAAAAAGATGCCATCTGGGAAGCGATCAGCCTCGCGGGCACCCACCTGGAGTGAGAGGCGGGTCTTGCCGGTCCCTCCCGGTCCGGTCAGGGTCAGCAGCCGTGATCGCTCCAGCAGCGCTTCCACCTCATCGAGCTCGCGCTCTCGGCCAAGGAAGCTCGACAGCTGGATCGGCAGGTTGTTCGGCGTGGCGTCCAGGGTCTTGAGCGGCGGAAATTCGCTCGGCAGGCCCTCGATCACGAGCTGGTGGATCCGCTCTGGCCGCGACAGGTCCTTGAGCCGGCGCTGGCCCAGGTCTCGCGTGGTGACGCCTTCCGGCAGGCTTGACTCGACCAGGGCGCGCGTCGTGTCGCTCAGGAGAACCTGGCCACCATGCCCGGCGCTGGCGATGCGCGCGGCCCGATGGACGTCGAGCCCCACGTAATCGTTGCCGGCAAGGCTCGCCTCTCCGGTATGCAGACCGATGCGGATCCGAATGGCCGCCTCCTCCGGCCAGGCGTGGTCAGCGAGCTGACGCTGTGCCTCGACCGCGGTCGAGACCGCCCCGCCTGCAGTTGGAAACGCCACGAAGAAGGAGTCGCCCTCTGTGCCGACCTCCGTTCCCCCGCCCGAGGCGACCGCCTCGCGGACGATCGTGCGGTGCTCCCCGAGGAGCACAGGCCATCGGTCGCCGAGGCGCTCGGCGAGGTGGGTCGATCCCTCAATGTCGCTGAAGAGGAACGTGACGGTTCCCGAAGGAAGCGCTGGCATCGGTGACAGAACCTGGCGGTTGGGCGCAGTTTCCGTCGTGCGCCCGGTCATCGGCAAGTGGGCTACGCTCGCCGGCAATGACGTCGAACGCCGCACGGGAGGGCTCCGCGCACCCGTTCGTGGCGCTCGCGAATCGGCCGATCCTGGCGGCGGTGCTCGGCGCGCTGTCAATCGCCTTCTCGGCCGTCCTGGTTCGGCTCTCAGGCGCCTCACCCGCGACTGCGGCGATCTTCCGCTGCGCCTACGCCCTGCCCTTCCTGGCGCTGATCGCGTGGGTCGAGCGACGGGCCTACGGACCCCGGCCCGCGGCGCAGGTCCGGCTCGCATGGCTGGCAGGCATCTTCTTCGCGATCGACCTGGTGGTCTGGCACCACACCATCGAGTTCGTGGGTGCGGGGCTGGCCACGGTCCTGGGCAACACCCAGGTGGTCATCGTCGCCCTCCTTGCCTGGTGGCTTCTCGGCGAGCGCCCGTCGAACCGCGTGCTCGCCGCCATGCCCATCGTCCTGCTCGGGGTCGTGCTCATTTCCGGGGCCATCGGGTCAGGAGCCTACGGCACCAACCCCGCGCTGGGCGTCATCACCGGGGTGGTGACCGGCATCAGCTACGCGGGCTTTCTGCTGACCCTGCGACGGGGCAACGCGGACCTGCGCCGACCGGCGGGACCACTCTTCGACGCCACCTGGGTAGCGGCCCTCGCGGCCATTTTGATGGGCCTGCCGCTGAACGAGGTGAACCTGGTTCCCTCGCTGCCGGGCCACGCCTACCTCTTCGTGTTGGCCCTTTCGTCGCAGGTCGTCGGCTGGCTGCTGATCAGCGTCTCGCTTCCGCGCCTCCCCGCAGTTCTGACCAGCGTGATCCTGACCATCCAGCCCGTCGCATCCGTGCTGCTGGGGATCCTGCTGGTGGACGAACGGCCCTCCCCCGTCCAGCTGCTGGGCGCCGGCACCATCCTGGCCGGCCTGATGCTCGCCACCCTCCGTCGCCGTCCGAACGCCGATCCCATCGCCGAGCCCGAGCTGGGTTAGCGCAGGCTTCGAGCCACGGCGGCGCCCGCCGTGAGGCTCGGCGCGCCTTCGACGCGCAGCACCAATCCGCCGCTTTCCCAGATCAGCGTGTCGCCCACGAGGCGAAGGCTCGAGTCGACCCGGCGGCCGCTCGCGTCCCGGTAGAAGAAGGTGTGCTCCCCGCCGGCCACCCAGAGCGCTGC
>VBJP01000017.1 GCA_005880165.1 Chloroflexota bacterium
GGCCGCCGTAGAAGAAGGCGAGGCCCGGGGTCATGAGCATGACCAGCGCGGTCGAGATCAGGAGCCAGGCGGTGTCGCCGGAGTCGATCGCATGGGTCGCGGGTGGCATGCCTCTCCCCTTGGCGGGTTGGTTGTCCTCCTGAGCCTACGGACCGATGACGCGGGGCTGCCACCCTCTGGGCGCTGCCGCCTGCCCCCAAGGCTTGTGCAGAGTGCACAAGGACCGCGGCTTGTTGGAAGAGCCTCGCGCCTCAGGGGACGGTCGGAGCCGTGCCTCCGATGGGCGCGATGGCCGATCCGACCACCTCACCGTTGACCGCGATGTTGATGACCCAGCAACCAGTCGTGCTGAAGCGGACGTTGACGAAGTAGTAGCGCGAGCCGCCTCTCGACGTATCGGGATGGCCGGGCTGGCTGCTGGCTGAATCGATCTCACCGGAGATGGGTCTCACGTCCGCAAGCGGCTGAGCCCAGGCCGTGATGGACTGCCCCGGCTCCGCGGGCGGCGACAGGCGAAACAGCATCAGGTAGCTGGAGTCGCCCACGTACCAGCTGGCGGTGTCCTGGGGGAGCAGGAGCCAGGCGCGCGGCCCGCCTGTCTCGCGGTAGCCGCCGAACTCGTCGATGGGCGACGGCGGGCAGCCGTCGGCCATCACTTTCGGCTCCCAGTCTGAGTCCACGCCAACCAGGCTCGTGTGGCGCGTAGAAGGATCGAAGATGCAGCCCATCCGGCCGATTGGCGCCGGGAACATCGGGCCGGAGTAGTGCTCCTGCCAGCCGACCCACTCGGCCATGCCACGCGTGACGAGCGCGTAGATCGGCTGTCCGGGCCCGGCCTCGCCACCGTGGACGTCGAGGGCAGCCAGCGTCGTCCAGCCGGCGTAGGCGAGTGGCGACTCGACCGGCGTGATCTGGCAATCCGCCAGCGTGATTGGCGCATCCGCCGTGAGGGACGAGCTTGCCCTCTGGCTCGAGGCCGCGTGCCGCGCCGTGGTCGGGCCTGGTTCCGGTACCAGCCAGAAGAAACCCGCCACCCCGGCAAGGAGCAGGGCGGCGAAGGCGAGGAGGGCGAGGGGCCACCACCTCCGATCGAGGCGCACCCGCTCTGCGGGCCGGGCGTCGCGCAGCTCCTGCGGATGCAGGACGGGCCTGAACCGACCCGACTCATCGACGAGTGCGCGCGTGAGCCGCGCATCGAACGGCTCGAGGGGACTGGGCTGCGCTGGCGCGCCAGGGTGGTACGTGCCCTCGGTGGCCCGCAGCTCCTCGATCCGCGACTGCAGGCGGTTGCGAGCTTCGTTCAGGTCCGAGCGCAAGGCGAATGGGTCGTCATCCAGGATGGAGGCCACCGCATCGGGAGCGAGGTCCAGGTAGTAATGCAGGACCACGGCCATTCGCGAGCGCGGGTCGAGCTCGGCCAGCGCTCCGAGGATCGACATCCGATCCGTGACGGATCGCGGATCGGGGAGCAGAGGAGCGACCTCGCCGGTCTGCGGTGAGCCGCGCAGGATCTCGCGGGCGGCGATGCGGAGCAGCCAGGTGCGCATGTCTTCGGCTCTCGACGGGATGCCTGCCCGGCCGAGGGCCGTCGCGAGCGTCGCAGCCAGGATCCGCTCGGCATCGGCCTGGTGCTGCAGGACGAGGTACGCGAAGCCGCCGATGGCGGGGCCGTGCGTCGCGAGCAGCGCCTCGAGGGCGTTGGGAGTCGCTTCGGAGGTCGCGTCCATGGCTGGCCTGCTAGACGGAGACCTCGCGGACCGTCGGAGCCTCGAAGCGGCGGACATTGAGGCTTTCCGCGATGGGGGCAGAGTCGCTGTTAAGCATCGCATCGACGACCAGCCGCGCGGTCGCCGGCCCGCAGGAGATCCCCCACGGGCCGTGGCCGGCGGCCAGGAAGAGCCCGCGCACGCCGGCGATCTCCCCTACGAGCGGCCGGCCGTCGAGGGATTGCGGTCGCGCGCAGGCGCGCGTGGCCACGATGCGAGCGCCAGCCAGGGTTGGCATGAAGCGCTTCCCGCGTTCGATGAGCAGTGGTGCCATGGCGCGCGGGTCCGGTTCGAACGCAAGGAACGTCGAGCCGATGGTGACCACGCTCCCGGCCGCGGCGAGGGTGAAGAGGCTGGGAGTGTCTGCGGGTGCAGGCGGCCGCGCGGACAGCTGCCCTTCCGAGGGCTGGTTCACGCTCTCCACCCGCGCCTCCTCCACTACGTGCCGCGGCGGGGAGGCGAAATCGAGCTGGGCGGTCGCGCCCCAGGTGGCGATGATGGGCTGCCACCGCCCGGACGGATCCAGCAGGAAGGGACTCCACGGACCGGCAGCCACCAGGACGACATCCGCGGCGCGCGGACGGACGCCTTCCAGGATGACCCCCACCGCTCGCCCGTTCTCGACCGCCGGAATGGCAGCCGCGCCCACCTCGATCTGCCCACCAGCCGCGCGGGCGCGCCGGGCCATGGTGGCGGTGGCGGCGTGGGGCGGGATCGGGAACCCGGTCGCCAACCGAATGGCCCACAGGTCACCGGCCAGAGAGGGTTCCAGCGACTGCACCTGGCGGGGGGCGAGGAGATCCGAGCGGAGTCCGGACGGGGCCGCATCGCCCTCGGTGTCGAGGACCGTTGGGTCCGGCGTCAGCATCAGGACGCCGGCCGGTTCGCTGGGGAACTGAAACTGCCCATCACCCTCGGCGAGCTCGCGATAGATCCCGACCGTGGCCTCGTACAGCGGCGCAAGCTGCGAATCGAACGGATGCTGAACGGCCCCCATGTTGCGCCCCGATGCTCCCGCGCCGATCTCCGAACGCTCGAAGAGCGTCACCCGTGCGCCCGCCTCGGCCGCAAACGCCGCTGCCGCACAGCCGATGATCCCGCCGCCGATGATCGCGACCTCCATCGGTCGCTCCTGGCCCATGGGCTGAGGATAGGCCCGACGCTCGCCGCGCGACTACCATCGCCCGGGCATGAAGGTGATCTGCGGTCTCGGCAACCCCGGCGAGCGCTACCGGCTGACGCGCCACAACGTCGGCTTCCGCGTGGTCGACCTGCTCGCGGACCGATGGGGCCTGACCGGCGCCGGGCGCGTTCGCGAGGGGGCGGCGCAGCTAGAGGCTGAGCGTCCGGAGCCGATTGGGCGCGTCCTGCTCGTGAAACCGATGAAGTACATGAACATCTCCGGAGCTCCCGTGCGCGCAGCGTTGCGCCGGGCCGATGCGGAGCCCGCCTCAGATCTCCTGATCGTGGCCGATGACGTCGACCTGCCGCTCGGCCGGATCCGACTGCGGCGCGGCGGCTCCGCGGGTGGCCACAACGGCCTGCGCGACATCATCGCGGCGCTGGGGGGCAACGAGTTCAACCGGCTGCGAGTGGGCATCGGTCGAGCGGGGGAGACGGTGGATCACGTGCTTTCGACCTTCAGGAAAGACGAACGCGAGCTGGCCACCGAGGCGATCGCCACCGCGGCCGATGCCGCCGAGCTGTGGCTGGCCGAGGGGATCGAGGCTGCCATGAACGCCTACAACGGCTTCGACCTGGCCGCTCCACGGGCATGACCGCCGTCGCGCCGCGGCCGGCGTCGCGCGCTGCGCGGGCAGCCGCACGGGGAGGGACAGACCGCCGGGTGGCGGCGCTGACGTCGCTGCTGGCGGATGCCTTGCCGCCTCGGCGAGCCGTCCTGCGTGTCCCGGCCGCGGCGCGCGCTGCCTTCCTGGCCGCTCGTCGCACCGAGCTTCCGGGCAGTGCCCCTCTCGTCGTGGTGGTGCGCAACGACGAGGAGGCCCACCGCCTCGCCGACGATCTGGGCGCCTGGTTGGCAGCCGGACGCGTCCGGGTGCTGCCCGAACGAGCCGCGCTGCCGCTGGAACGCGCGCTGCCGGAGCACGACGAGTCCGCCGAGCGTCTCGAGGTGCTGGCAGAGCTCGATGGCCGTTCGCGCGACCTTGTGGTCGTGGCGCCGCTCCTGGCCCTGGTGCAGCGAACGCTCGCCCCGGAGCAGCTGCGCGCGGGACGGGTTGAGCTGCGCGTTGGGGAACGGGTCGCCCAGCGCGAGCTGCTGACCGCGCTGGTCAACGGAGGGTACGAGCCGGTCGTCGAGGTGAGCGGCATCGGCGAGTTCGCGAACCGCGGCGGGCTCGTCGACGTCTGGCCGCCGGGCGCCGGGGAGCCGCTGCGCATCGAGCTGTTCGGCGACGAGCTCGAATCACTGCGCGGCTTCGACCCGATGACCCAGGGGAGCCGCCGCCGGCTCGAACGCGCGACGCTCCTGCCGGCCAGCGAATTCTTGCCGGCTGATGGATTCGAGGCGTTGCGGATGCGCGCACCCGGCGGCTCGCGAATCTCTGAGGAGCTGGCCGCGGACCTGGCTCGCCTGGAGCAGGGTGACCTGGGAGAAGCCGCCGAGACATGGGCCGCGCTGCTCACCGCCACTCCAGCCGCCGCCCACATCCCATCGGGGTCGCACCTGGTGCTCACCGACAGCGATGAGCTGGCGGCCATCGCCACCGACCTCGACCGTCAGGCCGCCGAACGCCTCGAGCGGCTGATGACCTCGGCTGAGCTGCCGGCCGGCTGGCCCCTCCCGTATGCGGCCGCGGCGACCCTGGCTTCGCTCTCCGAAGAGGCCGCCGGTACCGGCGAGACCCTCGACGAGGATGCCGACCCGGAAGCTGGAACCGACGCTGGGTTCGGTCCGGCGCCCACCGTCCCGGGCCGGGTCGAGCGCCTGGCCGACTGGCTGGTCGAGCTGGTGAGCCGCGGCCAACGCCTGGTGATCACCACCGACCAGGCCAGCCGGATTGGCGAGCTGCTCGACGAGGCGGGCAGGCCGACCGGCGCCGTCGCCGAGCTGGCAGAACCTCCACCGGAGGGCGGCATTGGCCTCGCTCATGGATCGCTCTCTGGCGGATTCGCCCACGGGCCTTCGAAGCTGCTGGTCCTCACCGATCGAGAGCTGTTTGGCGCCATTCGGGTGCGGCGTCTCACCCCGGCGAAGCGGGTCGTTACCCGCGACCTGATCGGGAAGCTGTCTCCAGGCGACCTGGTGGTCCACGTCGACCACGGCGTCGCCCGCTTCGTGGGCATGACCCAGCGCGAATACTCCGGAGCCGTCAAGGAGTACCTCCAGCTCGACTTCGCGGGCGACGGGAAGATCTTCCTGCCGTCAGACCAGATCGGCCGCATCACCCGCTATGCGGGCGGCCCGGCACCCACACTCAGCAAGCTCGGTGGCACTGAGTGGGAGCGCACCAAGCGGCGGGTGGCGAGGGCCGTGAACGACCTGGCCGGCGAGCTGCTCGAGATCTACGCCGCCCGCGAGTCGGCGTCCGGGTTCAGCTTCTCCCCGGACACCACCTGGCAGCGGGAGCTGGAGGAGGCGTTCCCCTACACGGAGACGCCGGACCAGGCGCGGACCATCGAGGAGGTCAAGGCCGACATGCTTCGGCGCCGGCCGATGGACCGTCTGGTATGCGGCGACGTCGGCTACGGCAAGACGGAGGTCGCCCTGCGAGCGGCGTTCAAGGCGGTCCAGGATGGCAAGCAGGTGGCGGTGCTGGTGCCCACCACTGTCCTGGCGCAGCAGCACGAGCTGACCTTCGAGCGCCGGCTCGCCTCGTTCCCGGTACGGGTCGAGATGCTGTCGCGGTTCGTCTCGAGGAAGCGGCAGGAGCAGATCGTCGAAGGCGTTTCGGATGGGACGGTCGACGTCCTGGTCGGGACGCATCGGATCTTGAGCAAGGACGTGCACTTCGCCGACCTTGGCCTGCTGGTGGTCGACGAGGAGCAGCGATTTGGGGTCAGCCACAAGGAGCGCATCAAGGACATGCGCCGAGAGGTGGACGTGCTGACGCTCTCCGCGACGCCCATCCCCCGCACGCTGCACCTGTCGCTGGTGGGGATCCGCGACCTCTCGGTCATCGAGACGCCGCCCGAGGCTCGGCTCCCGATCCAGACCCGCATCGCCGAGGACGACGACGGGCTGGTGCGCGACGCGATCAACCGCGAGCTGGATCGCGGCGGGCAGGTCTTTTACGTCCACAACCGGATCGAGACGATCGAGTCCGCCGCGGCGCGCGTGCGGCGGCTGGTGCCACGCGCGAAGGTCGCCATCGGTCATGGACAGATGGCCGAGGGGATGCTGGAACGGGTGATGCTCGACTTCGACGCCGGTCGCTTCGACGTGCTGGTGTGCACCACCATCATCGAGTCGGGCCTCGACATCCCGAACACGAACACCATCATCATCGCCAGGGCGGACACGTTTGGGCTGGCGCAGCTCTACCAGCTCCGGGGTCGTGTGGGGCGCTCCGACCGGAGGGCGTATGCGTATCTGCTCCACCGTCGTGGAACGCCGCTGTCGCTGGTGGCCCGCAAGCGCCTGCACGCCATCTTTTCGGCCTCGGATCTGGGGGCCGGATACCAGATCGCCCTGTCGGACCTGGAGATCCGTGGCGCGGGCAACATCCTGGGCCCTGAGCAGCATGGCCACATGGCGGCGGTCGGCTTCGAGCTCTACACGCGGCTGCTGGCCGAGGCAGTGGACCGGCTGCGCGGTCGCAGACCGATCCCTGAGCCAGCCGCCGTGCGCCTTGACCTCCCCGGATCGGCGTACCTGCCTGACGAGTACGTGCAGGATTCCGGGGCCAAGCTCGAGGTCTACCGCAGGTTCGCAGGCATCCGCTCGGACGCCGATGCCGAGGCGTTGCGCGCGGAGCTGCGCGATCGCTTCGGACCGATTCCGGCGCCGGTGGAGGGCTTGTTCACCGCGGTGACGGTGCGCATGGCCGCCGAGGCGGCCGGCGTTCCAGAGGTGCGAGTCGAGCCCGGGCGCGTGACGCTCAAGTGGGCCCGCTACGCTCGCCAGCAGGTCGTCAGCGCGCTCACGCTTGCCGGCTTTCGGCCGGTGGCGGGCTCGAACCAGGTCCGGATCCCGGTGGCCGTCGGCCGCGACGGCGTCGACGTGGCAACGCGGGCCCTGACGACGGTCGCGGGTGTGGCCGGCACGTGACCACGGAACCGCTGATCCGGCTGCGCGACGTGACCCTCGCCGATGCTGACCTCCTCGATGCCTGGGGCCAGGACGAGGCCGCGAGGAGCGCCTTCAACGACTTCGGGGAGGCACCCAGTCCGGCGCCTCGCGACGTGCTGAAGTCAGGCCCGTTGCGCAACGAGCACAACGGCGTGCTCATCGTCGAGCGCATGTCAGACGCCGCTCCGATCGGCACGGTCGGATGGCACGTGGTGCGCTACGGGCCGAACCCGGGGTCGGACGCCTGGAACATCGGCATCGAGCTGCGTCCTGAAGCCCGCGGCCACGGATTCGGCACGGAGGCGCAACGTCAGCTGACCGATTGGCTGTTCGCGAATACGACCGTGAATCGGGTTGAGGCGCAGACCGACGTCGCGAATGTCGCCGAGCAGCGCAGCCTCGCGAAGGCGGGGTTCACGCGGGAGGGGATCGCGCGCGGCTCCCAGTTTCGGGCCGGTGGCTACCACGACCTCGTCACGTACAGCCGCCTCCGCGACGATTCCGAAGCCTAAACCGCCACTTCCGCCGATGCCTGCCGAGCGGCCTGCTCGCCTGCTTGCTCCAGCTGACGATCGCCCAGGAAGCGCCATCGTGCGAGGAGATAGGCCAGCAGGTAGAGGGCGCCCACGAGAAGCACGAGGAACCGGTACCCGGTGATCAGGGCGAGGTACTCGAGAATGCCGCCGACCATTGCGCCGAGCAGGTTGCTGGCAAAGGCCATGTCCGCGGCGCGAACGTCGCGGAATGAATAGGTGAAGACCAGATTGGCGAAGAAGACCGGGGCGAAGGCCACCACCGCGGCCAGCGCATAGCGCAGCGCCAGCGGATCGAGCAGCAACCGCTCGGGTGGGACCAGGTAGGCAAGAGCGAGCGCGATGAAGAGACCGATGTAGAACGGCCACGAGTGACGTGGCCGCAACCAGGCAGTGACGCCAATGGCGAGCAGCACGCTGGCCAGGATCGCAAAGAAGGCGAGCGCATTCACGATCCACGTCGAGCCGAACAGGAGCGAGAAGCTCACCAGGCTCTTCGTCTCGAGAAGGAGGAACGCCACGCCGAGCACGAAGAAGTGTGGGCTGAAGCTCGGGAGGACCGGCCCCGTGCGGCGACTGACGAGCCAAACCCCCGCCACGGAGAGGAGCAGCAGGAACCCCAGGGTGGCGAAGTAAAAGCGCGAGATGAACGGGATGCGCAGATAGAGGAACGGCCAGTCGTCGGTGGCGTTGGTCGGGCGCGGTGAAGTGCTCCTTGGCAGCGGGTCCACGCGGCCGGCGCGTGGCTTACCACCACTGTCGGCCACCAAGGGTCCGGCGGCGAAGGCTGCCTGGCTCGCCCTGTAGAGACGGACGATGGGAGGGCTCCCAAACGCCGCCGTGAGCTGCGACCCGATCTTGGTGACCAGCCAGGGTTGGCGATAGCTGTTGTACAGGACGAAGACGCCGTGCGGGGTCAGGTGGTCGCGGACCGACTCGAACGCTTGGACGGTGAAGAGGAAGGACTCCAGGCGGATGTGCGCCGTGTTGCTGAGCAGCGTGAGCGAATCGGGAAGCGCGAAGATGACCAGGTCGTAGTGGTCCGTGCTCGTTCGCAGGAACGCTCGTCCGTCGTTGACATAGGTGTGGACGCGAGGGTCCGAGTATGGCTGGTCCGGGTTGAGCTTCTTGC
>VBJP01000018.1 GCA_005880165.1 Chloroflexota bacterium
TAGCCGCACGTCGATGCGGTAGTACGGCGACCAGATCTCGGTTGCGGTCGTTCGATGGACGAATCCGCCCGCGATGGCCGCCAGCATGGCCAGTCCAGCGACCACCGACCACACCGTCGGCCCGCGTCCGAGGGCCAGTAGCAGCAGGAGCAGGCCCACGATGGCAAACCAGATACCCGGCGGGGTCTGCAGCAACGAGACCCCGGCAAACGCCGCGATGCCGGCCATCGAGCCGGCAATGTCGATGGCGTATGCCTTGAGTGGCGGCATGCTCCGCAACAGCCCTCCCAGCGGCAGGGCGAGCGCCGCCATCAGCGCCACGACGAGGACAACGATGAGCG
>VBJP01000019.1 GCA_005880165.1 Chloroflexota bacterium
AGCCGGCCCGCGTCTTCCTCACTAACTCGGGGACTGAGGCCGTGGAGGGCGCGATCAAGCTGGCCCGCTTCCACACCGGGCGACCGGGGATCATCGCCTTCGAGGGCGGCTTCCACGGCCGCACCATGGGGGCGCTCTCGCTGACCAACTCGAAGATCCGCCAACGGGCCGGGTTCGGACCGCTGCTGCCGATGGTCGAGCACGCGCCCTTCCCCCGGGTGCGCAGCTGGCGCGAGCAGTCCGGGGGTGACGGCACCGACGAGCTCGAGGTGCTGCGGCACGCGATCCTGGGCCGGATCATGGCGCCCACCGACGTGGCCGCCATCGTGATCGAGCCGATCCAGGGCGAGGGTGGCTACTTCCCCGCGCCCTCCACCTTCCTCGCTGGGCTGCGCCAGATCTGCGACGAACACGGCATCCTGCTCATCGCCGACGAGATCCAGTCAGGGATGGGACGTACCGGCCGCTGGTGGGCCATGCAGCACGCTGGCATCGAACCGGACATCGTGACGGTGGCCAAGGGGATCGCCTCAGGCATGCCGATCGGAGCATTCCTCGCGCGCGAATCTGTCTGGACCTGGCAGCCGGGCGCCCATGGCTCGACGTTTGGCGGCAACCCGGTCTGCGCAGCTGCCGGGCTGGCGACCCTCGCCCTCCTGGAGGACGGCTTGATCGCCAACGCCGCTCGCATGGGCGATCGCCTGAAGGCGGGTCTCGAACAGGTGGTCAGCAACCGTACGCAGGTCCGAGACGTCCGCGGCATCGGCCTGATGATCGGGGTGGAATTCGAAACACACGATCAGGCGGCCGCGGTCGAGCGCACTGCCTTCGAGCGTGGCCTGCTGGTCCTCGAATGCGGCGAGTCGACGCTGCGCTTCTGCCCGGCGCTGGTGGTCGACGCCCCCGCAGTCGACGCGGCCGTCTCGCTCTTCGACGAGGCGCTGAGGGCCGCCCTGGCGGGCTAGTCCCAGCCGCCTTCGCTGCTCGAAGGCGTGGCGTCCGGGGAACGCGAGGCATGGCCGCGGATTTGCTGGCCTCTGGGTCGAGGAGGCCCTAAGCATGCCCGACCAGCACGGAACGAAGGGCGCGGCGCCCACAACCCTCGTCTGGATCGACTCGGAGATGGCCATCCTGGCCAGCTGGCGAGCCGGAACGACCAGCATGACGCGGATCGAGAGCGAGGTGCCACCGCGCCGGCGGTCGACCAAGCAGGTCGGCCACGACGCGGGCATCCGGCCCGGCGGTGGCGGAGGCACGAGCGACATCGGCGAACCGCACCGTCTCGAACACCTGGCTCGATTCCTCAAGGCCGTAGCCGAGCGGATCCCAGATGGCGACCGGCTCGAGGTGATCGGCCCAGGTACCGTGCACGAACGGCTGGCGCACCAGGTCGCCGAGCAGGATCGCGAGCACCGCCGCGACCGCGAGGTACGCACGGATCACGTTGGCTACGTGACCGATGCGCAGCTCCGCGCCCGCCTGCACGAGGCGGCCGGAATACCGCCGCCGCGCCGCAAGCGCGGCACCGTCACCGGGAAGGCGATGCGCTAGCGGCCGTCGAGCTGGTCGGAGATCGAGGTCAGCGTGAACCCGCGGTGCCGCAGGCCGGGGACCATGATCTGCAGGGCATCGAAGGTCTCGTACCCGCCCAGGTGCATCAGCACCACCGAGCCGTTCACCGCCCCGCCAACGACCTTGTTGGCGATCTGCTGGGCGGTGGGACCGCCCTCTGCGATCGGCTTCCAGTCGATGGTGTCGATGTCCCACAGGAGCGTCCTGGTGTAGCCGGCGCTGGCCGCGGCATTGAGGACCGCCTGGTTGTAGGTGCCGTAGGGCGGTCGCCAGTAGGGGGCGGGGTCCTGGCCGGTGCCCGCCTTCAGGATGGCCGCAGCATCGGTCAGCTCCTTGCGGACGAATGCGGCGGTGGGCGGACCGCCGGTCGCGCAGGGAGCGGTGCTGGGCGAACCGAGCCCGCCGTGGACCAGGTCGCAATGGTGCATGGTGTGGTTCCCGATCTCGAACAGCTCCGGATGAGCTTTGATCATGGCGAGGACCTGCTGCCCGATGACGGTCTGGCTCATAGCGCCGGTGGGAAAGATCGTGGCGCACACCCTGTTGGCCACCAGGGAGTTCATGATCTGCAGCGCCGGATCAAGGCGACCACCCATGTCGAAGGTCAAGGCCACTTCCGGACCTGCGGCGGGAATGGACCGATAGACGGCGCCCGGTGCTGCGGCGGCGCGGTTGCCGGCGTGGCAGGCCGCGACCGGAGGTGTCGTGGGTCGGACCGTCGGGGCCGGGAGCGGTGTGACTCCCGGCTCATCGGCAACGACCAGCCGCCAACCAACGAGGAGCGTCCCCGGGTCGGAGACGAGCGAGGGGTAGCGCGCGCCGTTCCAGGATTGGAGCTGCGTGACGCTCGTGCCAAAGCGACGGGCGATCGAGGCGAGCGTATCACCAGCGAGGACCGCATAGACCGTCGCCCCGGGCGTGTCGACTGGAGAGGCGCTCTCCGCCGGCGGCGTGGCGGTGGCGGGCGGGGTGGGACTGGGCGAGTCGCTCCGGACCGGTCGTTGCGTCGCGTCAACGCTCGGCGAGGCTTGGCTGGCACAGGCACCCAGCACCACCGCGAACGCGAGGAGGAAGCCGGCCAACCGGCGGCGCGGGACGGACATCGCGTTCGTCCCTAGTTCGGGTTGTAGCCGAGGTCCGCCGGAGCGATCGGCGGCAGGGCGCCGTCGGCCAGCAGGCGAGACTCGCGACGGAGCAGCTGCAGCTCGGCACGCAACCGGCTCGCCGCATCCGGCAGCTCGAGGAGCCGTTGTTTGCGGGTGAGCTCAACCTGGAGCACGCCGCCCACCGCGTAGCTGGCGGCGAGGGGATCTTCCGGCAGGTGAATTGGCTTGAGCACGGCGTCGAGGGAGGCGGTCACGTTGTCCATCTCTTCTGGCGGCTGGCTTTCTGACGCAGTGGTGGCCACGAAGCGTTTCACGGTCGCCAGGTAGCCATCGAGCGCGACCTGGACCCGCGGAACCAGGTGCTCGGCTCCCACGCCAGTCACCTCGGGCAGCAGCGCAGCCTCGACGAGCGCGTAGGGGCCGGACTCGTCGACGGCACCCAGCACCGCGCGTGACAGGCCGGCGGCCAGCAGAACCCACCGTCCGTCGTCGAACTGCTCCGCCGAGCGAACCTCGGCGATCGTCCCGATCCGTTGGCCACGAGCCAAGGTTGCGGGTCCTGGGCGCGACTCGGCGACTTCCAAACCGTCGGTGATCATGCTGACCACGAAGCGGCCTGCATACGGGGACCCATCGGAGACCAGGTCCCGCGCCATCGCCCGGTAGCGCTCCTCGAAGATGTGCAGCGGAAGCGGGAGGTGCGGGAAGAGGACCACGTGGAGCGGGAAGTACGGCAGGCGCATCGGTCGGGGCATGCTGGCACAGGCGGCCGCAGCCGGTCAAAGCGCCGCGAGGCGCTCCTCGACCCGTGCCGCGTGCGGCGAGGCGCGCAGGCGTTGGTAGGCGGCCAGCGCGTCACCCAGGAGGGTGCGCGCCTCCTCCATGGACGCAACCTCGGCGAGGAGCTCCCTCGTCTGGGCCGCATCGAAGACCGCCCCCTGCTCATCGAACCGGTCGACCGCCGATCGGAGGAGCTCCGTCGGGTCTGGATCGCCCCGGAGCGCGCGAGCGCGGCCATCGGCGCGATCGATGAGCGCGGCCATGTGCGGGCCCAGCGCCCGCAAATCCGCAAGCTCGGTCACCAGGCTCGTCATCGCTGCCGCCTCGCGGCCGAAGGTCAATGCGGTCACGGCAGCCACCGCAGCTTCGAATGAACGCCAGCGTGGCGCCTGGGCGAGGACCCGCTCCGCGAGCGCGAGGCCCTCGTCGACGGCACCGGCAGCCACCAGCGCCTCGGCCTGCGCCCCCTCGATCGGCCCCACGATGTGCTCGAACGGGAAGGGCATCCGTGCCAGCTCGAGCGCCCGTGCCGTTTCGCCGCGATGCGCGAGCACGAGCGCGCCCTGGCTTGGCCCCATCTGCACGTTGATGCAGCGCACGCCGGTCTCCAGCGCGAAGTTGGCCAGGTGCTCGTCGAGGCACTCTTCCACCCGATCCCAGTGACCCAGCCGGTAGGCGACGCGCATGAGTGCAGACGTCGAGTGCATCTGCTCGTGGGGCGAGCGAGTCAGCGCGATCTCGTGGGACCTCTCCGCCAGCGTCAGCGCCAGCCGGCCGTCCCCGGCCAGGTCGAGCATGGCCATCGCGGCCTCGAAGTAGGCGGGCGCGGCCGGCGCGGGATTGCCAATCTGGTCGAGGAGGGGCAATGCGGCCTGCATCGCTGCGAGTGCCGAGGGGAAGTCCCCAACCGCCATCAAGAGATCGGTGAGCGTGTCGACGATCGAGAACTGCAGCGAAGGATCGAGGTCCTCGGCGATCACGGCCGCTTCGCGCACCGCCGCGAGGCGCTCCTCGATCGGGCGCACGTCGACGTCGGCGGGGAACGCCCGGCGAACGAACATGGCGCCCTTGGCCAGGAGCAATGCAGCTCGTTCGCGGGGACTCGTCGCCACAGCCAGCCCCTCTTCGATGAGCCGATCCACCGCCTCCATGTCCGGCTGACCGCGAAAGGAGCCGCCGCGCATCGCGACGATGCTGCCCGCGCGGCGGAGGAGGACTACGAGACGTTCAGTTCGGTCGGGAAGGCGACGCGCGACGGCAATCGCTTCGGCGTACGCCGCGAATGCCTCATCACCGTGGAATGCAGATTCGTGGTCGCGCCCCACCTCCTCGTAGCCGTCCATGCGCTCCTCGTCGCTCGCCGCCAGCGAGATCGCCTTCTCATGGAGCTCCACGGCCCGAGGCGTGGCGAACCGGCGCCTGGCGACGCGCCCGGCAGCGATCAGGGCTCCGAATGCGCGATGCCGAATCTCCTCCCGACCGGAAGCATCCGAAAGCCAGGCAAGGTCGGCGTCCTCCCCGGCTGCGGCGGTGAAGTAATGGTCCGCCACGAGCTCCGCAAGCTCGTCGGCGCGGTCGCTGGAAATCGATTCGATCCAGGCGCCGACCTCGGCGTGTGCTCGGGCTCGGCGGGACTTGGGAAGGCTGGCATAGGCAACGTCCCGGACCACGGCGTGCTTGAACATGTATTCCGTCTCGCCGGCGAGCGACGTCGTCGGGCGGACGAAGATAAGACCCTTGCGCTCGAGATCGAGAAGCGCCGCCGCGACGTGCTCGCCGGTCGCCTGCTCCAGGGATGCCGCCCAGAAGATGCGACCCACCACGGCCGCCTCCTGGAGCGTCCGATGCACCGACGCCGGGAGCCCATCGATTCGTGCCGCGACGAGCGCCTGGATGCTGTCCGGGATGGGTGGCGCCGCCGCACCCGTCGCGCGCCAATGACCATCCTCCCGGATCACGGTGCCCTCATCGATGAGTCGCTGGATGATCTCCTCGACGAAGAAGGGATTGCCCTCCGCCTTGGCCAGGATCTCCGCTCGCAGGACCTCCGGCAGGTCGGCAACCTCGAGGAGGCTCCCGACCAGCTGCTCGCTCTGGGCATCGGTCAGTGGGCGGAGCGAGAGCGAGGTGCTGACGCCGCCCCAGGCGGCGAACTCCGGGTGCGTCTCGGCAAACTCGGGACGCGCGGTCGCCAGCAGGATGAGCGGGCCCTCTGTTCCGCTCGCGATGCGCTGCAACATCTCGGGCACCGGCTCGCCCGCCCAATGCAGATCCTCGATCAGCCATACCGCGGGTGCCGACGCGACCTGCGCGGTCGCCAGTCGCGGCCAGGCCCTGGCGATGTCCTCGGCGGTCACCGGCGGTCGGTCGGCACCGTCGAGCGCGATGCCGGCCGTCGTGGCCAGCGCGGCGATCGTCTGGTCGACCTCCTGGTTCGGCAGCCCCAGGCCGCCGAGCATCGGTCCGATGCGCTCGGCCAGCCTCCTGCGTACGTCCTCCACCGGGTCGGCCAGCCCGACCTCGATCATCCCGCGCAGGACCTCCGCCAGGGCCCAGTAGGTGATCCCGTGCCCGGCCGCCAGGCAGCGCCCCCGCAGCACCGCCGCCGCAGGGTGGCGCGCTCGAACGGCAGACACGAACTCGTTGGTGAGCCGGCTCTTGCCGATCCCCGCCGGGCCGTAGACGATGGTCATCCGGGGTCTACCTGTCTCGACCGCCTCGTCGAACAATCCGAGCAGGGTCTCCAGCTCCCGGTCGCGACCGATCATCGGCGCCTGCAATCCCGGCACGCCACGCTGCGGCTCGGGCAGGACCCTTACAAGGCGCCGTGCGGACACGGGTGCCGCCTTGCCCTTCACATCGAGCTCCATCGGCTCCTCGAAGGTGAAGGCCGCCCGGGTGGCGAGGTACGTCCGTTCGCCGACGAGGATCGTCATGGGGATGGCCGCCTGTTCGAGGCGCGCAGCGACATTCACCGCATCACCGGTGACGATCAGCTGCTCGGGAACGGATCCGACCGGCGCCACCACCTCGCCGGTGTTGACCCCGATCCGGATCTGCAGCCTCACGCGGTGGTCGCGTTCGAAGCCCTCGTTGAGCGCCTCGAGCCGCTCACCCATCTCCAGCGCGGCGCGGAGAGCCCGTTCCGCATCGTCCTCGAGGACGGTGGGCACGCCGAAGACCGCCATGATCGCGTCCCCGATGTACTTCTCGACGGTGCCGCCCCACGAGGCGATGACGCGCGTCATCTCGGCGAAGTACGAACCGAGCAGAGCCCGCAGGCGTTCGGGATCCAGCTGCTCCCCGAGGCTGGTCGAGCCGGTTACGTCCGCGAACAGAATCGTGACGACCTTGCGCTGCTCTCCGCGGTCGCGCGCACCGCCGAGCTGGGCTCCGCAGCTCGCGCAAAACCGCGCGCCATCGGGTACGGGGGAGCCGCAGGTCGGGCAAGCTACGGCCATGAGCGCAGTCTAGGTCGCCGCCGAAGCCCGGACGCCTACTCCTGGTCGACGAAGGTCATGTCGATCTGCGCCCGTTGCAGCTTGCCCGAGTAGTCGACGTAGACGCTCTTCCACTCGCTGAAGAAGTCCAGCGCGGCCTGGCCGACCTCGCGATGGCCGTTCCCGGTCGACTTCGTGCCGCCGAACGGGAGATGCGCTTCGGCGCCGATGGTGCCGTGGTTCACGTACCCGAGCCCGGAGTCGAAGTCCCGGATGCTACGGAAGGCGAGGTTGACGTCGCGGGTGAAAAGCGACGAGGAGAGCCCGTACTTCACCGAATTCACGATCCGCACCGCTTCGTCCCAGGAGGTGACCGGAATGACCGATGTCACCGGTCCAAAGATTTCCTCTTGCGCGATGCGGGCATCAGGCTTCACCTCGGTGAAGATGGTGGGCTCGAAGAAGCTGCCCTTGGCCAGAGCCCCATCGCGCGCCGGCCGGCCTCCGACCACCAGCTCGGCCTCGCCGCGTCCGACCCGCATGTAACCATCGATCCGATCCACCGCCACGTCGTTGATCACCGGCCCCACGTCGGTCGCCGGGTCCAACCCGTCTCCCAGGACGAGGGCGCCGACCCGCTTGCGGAGCATCTCGACGAACTCGTCGTGGACCCCGCGATGCACGATCAGCCGCGAGGCGGCGGTGCAGCGCTGGCCGGAGGTGCCGAAGGCGCTCCACACCACGCTGTCGAGCGCCAGCTGGAGCTCGGCGTCCTCCCAGATGACGATTGGATTCTTGCCACCCAGCTCCAGGCTCACGCGCTTGAGCGTGTCTGCCGCGCGACGGCTGATGTCGATGCCGGTCTCCGTGTGGCCGGTGAAGGAGATGACGCGGACGTCCGGATGCTCGACGAGTGCATGGCCCACATCGGTCCCGGATCCCGTCACCACGTTCACGACGCCATCCGGGATGCCGCCCTCCATCAGCAGCTCGACGAAACGCACCGCGCAGGCGGGCGTGTCGGATGCGGGCTTGATGACCGCCGTGTTGCCGCAAATCAGCGCGGGGAAGAGCTTCCAGCCGGGGATCGCCACCGGGAAGTTCCAGGGCGTGATCAGCCCCACCACGCCAATCGGGCGCCGGATGGCCATGGCGAACTTGTCGGGCATCTCCGATGGGACGGTCATGCCGAACATGCGTCGCCCCTCGCCGGCCATGTAGTAGGCGACGTCGATCGCCTCCTGGACATCGCCGCGCGCCTCGGTCAGCACCTTGCCCATCTCGCGCGTCATCAGCCGCGACAGCTCTTCCTTGTGCTCGGCCAGCAGGCGGGCGACCTTGAACAGGATCTCGCCGCGCTTGGGCGCGGGCATCAGGCTCCAGGCCGGAAAGGCGGCCATGGCGGCGCCGACCGCCGCGTCCACATCCTCAGGGCCGGATGCCGGGAAGACGCCGACCACTTCGTCATGGTTGGCGGGTGAGACGCTGGTGAACGTCTTCCCCGATCGAGCCTCGGCCCACTCCCCGCCGATCAGGTTGCGGTAGGTCTTGGTTGCGGTGCGTTCGGCGGTCGTTGACACAGCGAGTGACCTCCTGGCTTGTTTAGGGATGGTAGATCGCCCAGAAGAGGAGGCCCAACAGCAGGCTGAGACCGATAGCGCCGACCACGAGGCGAAGCAGCCAGTAAGCGCCGCGTAGCGCTCTCACCGTTGTGTCATGCGCAGGACGTCGAGTGCCTCATCCAGCTGCTGCTCGGTGAGTTTGCCGTCGCGCACGTAGCCGCGCTCGATCACCACCTGGCGGATCGGCATGTTCTCTTGTAGCGCCTGCTTGGCGACCTTTGCGGCCTCCTCGTAGCCGATGTAGCGGTTCAGCGCCGTGACGATGGCGGGCGAACCCTCGGCGTAGGCCCGCGCCCGCGCCTCGTCCGCGGTGATGCCGTCAACGAGCCGCTCCGCAAGCAGCCGCGAAGCTTTGGCCAGCAGCCCGATGGACTGGAGCACGTTGCTCCCCAGCATCGGCAGCATGATGTTCAGCTCGAACGCGCCCGATGCGCCGCCCCAGGCGATCGCGGCGTCGTTGCCGACCACCTGCGCGCAGACCATCAGCAGCGCCTCGGCGATGACCGGGTTCACCTTGCCCGGCATGATCGAGGAACCCGGCTGCAGGTCCGGAATGCGGATCTCCGCGAGCCCGGCGCGGGGCCCCGAACCCATCCAGCGCAGGTCGTTGGCGATCTTGGTGAGGCTCACCGCGATCGTGCGCAGCTGGCCGGAGAGCTCGATCAGCGAGTCCTGGGCGCCTTGTGCCTCGAAGTGGTTGCGCGCCTCGGTGAGCGGCAGACCCGTGGCGTTGCGCAGCTCTTCGATGACGCGGGCGGCGAACCCGTGCGGAGCGTTGAGGCCGGTCCCCACGGCGGTCCCGCCAAGCGGCAGCTCCGCGACCCGTGGCAGCGTATCGCGCAGGCGCTCGATCCCCATCCTCACCTGTGCGGCGTATCCGCCGAACTCCTGTCCAAGCGTCACCGGCGTGGCATCCATGAGGTGAGTACGGCCGGCCTTGACGACGGATGCGAATTCGCCCGCCTTGCGCTCGAGCGAGCCGGCCAGCGTCTCGAGCGCGGGGATCAGCTCGTTGACGATGCCCTCCAGCGCGGCGACGTGGATCGATGAGGGAAAGACGTCGTTGCTCGACTGGCTGGCGTTCACCTCGTCGTTCGGGTGGACGGGAGCTCCAAGCGCCTCGCTTGCCAGCGTCGCGATCACCTCGTTGGCGTTCATGTTCGAGCTGGTGCCCGAGCCGGTCTGGAAGACATCGGTCGGAAACTCACCGTCCCAGCGCCCGTCCGCGACCTCGTCTGCCGCGCGCCCGATGGCGTCACCGACCTCCGGGCTCAGCACCCCAAGCTCCGCGTTGACCCTCGCCGCGGCGGCCTTGATGCGACCCAGCGCCGCGATCTGCCTGCGATCGAGGCGTTGTCCGGAGATCGTGAAGTTCTCCACCGCGCGCTGCGTCTGCGCGCCCCACTTCGCCTCCGCCGGAACGCGAACCTCCCCCATCGAGTCGTGCTCCACGCGCGTCGCCGCCTCGTCGTCGCCCGTCATCGCCACTGGGCGTCAGTCGAGCGCATCCAATTCCAGGAAGCGGATCACCGGTGGGATGAGGTGCGGCATGTAGCCGGCGCCGAGCTGCCCGATGACGCGGTTCGCGGCGCCGATCAGCTCGTTGACGAAGATGCCGCGATGCGCGGGCTCGTAGCGACGCAGCTTGACCAGCCCCTCGCTGAGCTTGTTTCTGGCCCCCCGCGCGTTCCTCCGTTGAAGGTGAAGGAGCCCCGCCGCGATCTGAATCAGGCCCTGGTAGAAATCGCGATCCTTGTCATCCGCGGCGCGCCAGAGCGTCTCCCACGCTTCGTGCGCATGCCAGTACCGAGCGCCGTTGAAGAGTGCGACGCCATGTCGGAAGAGCCGATCAGCCTCGAACGGATCGAGCGGCGGGGTGCGGCCGCGCGCCGGGGGCGTCGTCATGGATTCGGGTGCGCTGTCCGCCTCACCGGCACCGGTTGCCGCGCCGGTGGTCACCTCAGTCATGCCCGGCGATCGTAGCAGGCAGGACCTGGCGGCTCAGGTCTCCTCATTGGGAATAAGCGTCACCGTTTCATCGCAGTCGAGACACTGAAACTCTTGCCGCAACGGCCACGACCTCTCGGGATCGTGCTGGGCGGGATCGTGGTGCGCCCGCTCCATCCGGTGCGATGAGCCATCCGAGTGCCGATGCTGGAGCTCGTACGGGAGCATAAAGTCCTCGCGGGGAAGCATCAGGGTGCCCCATCTAATGCGGTCATGCGCTACGTATGGCGGGGTGATTCTCGCTCAGTCTGCCGGAAAGCTCGGGCCGACTCTACCGCGAGCATAGAGCCACAAGGCGCCAAACCCAAGCCATATCACACCAATCGCGATTCTCCCTGAACAGGATGCCAGTCAGGTACAGGACGAATCCAGGAACGATGGCCAGAAGTCCAATCGCTCTGCGCGGCGTCTCCCCGCCATCCTCCCGGGGTCAAGACTCGTGGAGACCGATCTAGCCCCGGCCGATGATGAAGGTGTCGGCCGGCGGCCCCGCAGGCTGTTGCAACGCCAGCCAAGGGGTCGCCGGTCGGCGCCATCAACTCCACGGCTGTATCGGTCTAGGTGATCTTGGCCATCACATGCTTGACGATCGTGTAGTCCTCGATCGAATAGAGGCTCATGTCCTTCCCGTAGCCCGATTGCCCGAATCCGCCGTGCGGCATCTCCGAGGCGATGGTGAGGTGGTCATTGATCCAGACCGTCCCGTAGCGCAGGCGGCGAGCGGCATTGAGCGCGCGCTTGACGTCACGGGTCCAGACCGATGACGCCAGGCCATAGGGCACGCCGTTCGCCCAGCGGATCCCCTCCTCGTCGTCGGAGAAGTGCTGGACGGTGATGACCGGGCCGAAGACTTCGCTCTGCACGATCTCGGAGTCCTGCGCAACATCGGTCACGATGCTGGGCCGATAGAAGAAGCCACGCTCCCCAAGCGTCCCGCCCCCGGTCGCGACCTTGGCGCCATAGCCTCGCGCCCGATCCACGAAGCCGGACACGCGCTCCTGCTGGCCCTTGCTGACGAGCGGGCCCATGTCCAGCTCCGGGTCGTCCGCGGGATTGCCCACCTTCAGCGATTCGATCGCCGGCACGAGGTGTGACAGCACGTCGTCGTAGACCTTGCCGCTGGCGATGACCCGGGTTGCCGCGGTGCAGTCCTGGCCGGAGTTGAAGAAACCTGCCAGCTTCACCGCCTCCGCCAGGGCATCGAGATCGGCGTCATCGAAGACGAGAACCGGAGCCTTGCCTCCCAGCTCCAGATGCACACGCTTCACCGTCTGGGCGGCCGCGGCGGCGATCTCCTTGCCGGTCGCCGTATCCCCGGTGAGCGACACCATGTCGACCTGCGGATGGGTCACCAGCCGCCGGCCGACCACGGCTCCAGGTCCGGTGACGACGTTGAGGACGCCCTTGGGGAAGATCTCGGCCGCCAGCTCCGCCAGGCGCAGGGCGGTGAGCGGCGTCGCGCTGGAGGGCTTGAGGACGACGGTGCACCCCGCCGCCAACGCCGGGGCGATCTTCCAGATCGCCATCATGATCGGGTAGTTCCAGGGAGCCACCTGCCCGACCACCCCGACTGGCTCGCGCCGGATCATGCTGGTATGGGTGCTCACATACTCACCGGCCGCCTTACCCTCCACCACCCGGGCCGCGCCGGCGAAGAAGCGGACGTTGTCGATGGTGAACTCGAGGTCGAAGTCCGCGACGCCCTTCGGCTTGCCGACGTTTGCGCTCTCCAGGCTGGAGAGCTCTGCGGCGTTGTCCGCGATCACATCCGCGAACTTGTGGAGTGCGGTGGAGCGCTCGGCCGGCGTGGTGAGCGACCAGCTGTCGAAGGCGGCCCGCGCCGCGCCAACGGCGCGGTCGACGTCGGCCTCGTCTCCCCTTGGAACCTCGGCGATCACCTGCTCGGTCGCCGGGTTGATCACCTGCGTCGTCTCGCCTCCCGCAGCATCGGTCCAGTCGCCGTTGATGAACATCCGGAAGCGTGAGGCAGTGACGGTCATGGCATCTCCTCGGGTTGCTCGCGAGCCGGCGGTGCCGCGCGGCGTCGCGTTGGGCTCAGGGCGATTCTACCCGGGCGTCATTCGTCGCCATGCAGCGGGCGAAAGCCACCGTCCGCCGCACGCGCCATGACGAAGAGCAGGTCTGCCAGCCGGTTCATGTACGGCATCACCTGCGAATCCGATGGCAGCCCGCCCGCCTCGGCAAGCGCCACGATGCGCCGCTCAGCCCGGCGCACGGTCGCCCGAGCGACGTCGATTGCCGCACCGGACGTCGTCTCCCCAGGGATGACGAACTCGGTGGGCATCGGATGATCGGCTTCCAGGGCGTCGATCTCGCGCTCCAGCGCGGTCACCATCTCGGCGGTGACGAGCGTCGTCTCCGCCTTGAGCCGCGAGCGGCGATCCGGGCCGGTTGCCAGCTCGGCGCCAACCACGAAGAGCTCGCGCTGCAGGCGAAGGATGAGGCGATGCAGGCGGGCCTCGGTGCGATCCGTCAGGGCGCCAAAGCTGGCTCGCGCCAGGC
>VBJP01000071.1 GCA_005880165.1 Chloroflexota bacterium
GAAGAAGTACGGCCGATCGCTGAACCGGCGTACGAAGTCGGCCCGCGCCCTGCGGAGGTCGTCGGTGTCGACGAGCGGCATGGGAAAGCCGGGCGCCAGGACCTCGTTCAGCAAGAAATAGTTCTGGACAGAGTGGAACGTCTGGAATTGGCGCTCGAAGGGGATCATCTCCAAGCACGACGGGTCGTAGTTGCCGTCGATCGCGGGGACGATCACGAGGTCGACCTCGCTTGGCTCGCTGTACGTCTCCCAGCTCGGCATTGAGCCGAAGAACTTCTGCGCTCCGGCCTCGGCACCGGCCTTGTCCGCCCGCTCGGTGCCCTCGCTCCGCTTCTTGAGGAATGGCTGGAGGGAGCCCATGACCGTCGCGCCCTGCTCGTCGATGATGGTGGTCTCCGTCGAGACCAGCATGGCCCCGCGCCTGCAGGCCTCGATCTGGCCCATTGACTTGCCGTGGTTCGATTCGCCGCCGAGGAACATGATCGTTCGGTCCCGGTAGCGGACCGCTGATGCGTGGAACGGGTGGAGCCCCTGTTGCTCCATGCGCAGGGCGAGCATTGTCACGATCACCTTCTGGATCGGCCCTGCCGGCCAGTCGCCACGGAACGTCATGTGCCGTCCGTCGTAGGCGATCTCCTTTTCCTCGTCCTGGAGCCAGACGATGTCGGGCTCGGCCAGGCTGACCTTGGGCATGATCCGAACATCAGCGAGGCGGTAATTCAGGAAGCTCGTGTCGTCGAGGACATGCTCCCCCGACCGCGAGCCGGACACGTCGATCCGGAGGCGGGCCGGGCCCGCTGCAAACTCCTCCCGGAGCTGAAGAGCTGTGCTCATGAGCTCGGTTCGCGACGGGCGAGGGTTACGGCCAGGGCTAGCTCCCGATCGCGGCCGCGGCCGGCGACGGCGCGTTCACCGCGCGGGCAACGACCTCGACGCGCCCGGCGCCACCATCGATCCTGATCCGATCGCCGGTGGCGATCCTGGCCGTGGCGACCGAGGTCCCGATCACGGCCGGGATGCCGAACTCGCGCGACAGGACGGCCGGGTGCGAGGTCGTCCCGCCGGTGTCAGTCACGAGCCCGGCGATCTTGGTGAAAAGGACGACCCACGCCGGGTTCGTCATCTGGCAAACGAGGATCTCCCCGTCCTCGACCTGGTCGAACTCGGCAACGGTCCGTACCACCCGAGCGGTCCCCTCGAGTACGCCCGGCGATGCCCCGATCCCCGTGATGACGGTGCGGTCCTCCGACTGCTTCTGGTGGAAGCGATCCGGGTAACCCCAGTTCACCCAGTACGGGAACGCTAGCTGTGACGGCGTCACCGTGCCGACCCAGTCGCGCGGGTGAAGCTTGGCCTGCTCATCGCGCTCGCTTCGCCGCTGGGCCACCAGCGCGCGGGCTTCGATCGCCTCCGCGCTGCCGATCAGCTGCCGCAGCTCGTTGTAGCGCAGAAAGATCACATCGTCCGGTTCGTTGAGATGGCCGGACTCGACGAGCTTTCGGCCTACGGCGAGCAGGACCAGCCGAAGATGAGCATTGGCGCCCTGGTCGATGTAGAAATGGTGATCGGGCGTGAGCGGCGCCATCCGGAGGTTCACCTCGTTCGCCGCGCGCATCTCCTCGAACGCGTCGCCGGTCAGGCCCTCGAGGATCTCGCGGGATGCCGACTCGATGTCCTTGCGCATTGCCAAGATCGCGCCCGGAAAGTCGTAATCGGTCTCGAGGTAACCGCGCACGAGCTCGAGGACCGGCCCCATCTGCTCGCGGACCGTTCGGTAGATGAACTCGTGGCTCCAGACGGCGTGCCAGCCGAACTCGCGCTGGTACGGCTCGAGCCGTTCGGCAATGAACCGGCGTCCGCGCGCCGATGCTCCCAGGGCCTTCGCGATCGGCGCGCCGTTTTCCCGGGCGAAGGCCGGGCGCAGCTCCTGGTCGTCGCGAACCTCATTCTTCATGCGCCAGAGCGCCTCGATCGAGTCCCAGTTCCGGTCCGAGGCCGAGTTCTGGAGCCGCCCGAGCAGCTGCTCGTCGACCTTGCCGCGGGTTTTCTCCATGACGGACCGCAG
Source organism: Chloroflexota bacterium (assembly GCA_005880165.1). Classification (GTDB taxonomy): domain Bacteria; phylum Chloroflexota; class Limnocylindria; order QHBO01; family QHBO01; genus CF-82. Next base: position 2,066 of record VBJP01000071.1, read on the forward strand.
GTTGAGCGTCGCGGAGAACTGGGCGAAGTTCAGCATCCAGTGGATTTTCCAGTGACGATCGTGGATGTCGATCGCATCCTCGAGAAGGCAGGCGACTTCGGCGAGGGACATCCCGTCCGCCGCGTCGAGCCGCTCCTCCAGGTAGGCGAAATTGCGCTCCATCTCGGGCCGCAGGCGATCGCGCCACCAGTCGGCGAAGTCGCGTCCGTAAACCGGCAGGACGATGTCGAGGTATGCGCCCATCGTCGCCTGGAAGTTGGCATCGCGCGGGACCCGCGCCTGATAACGGGAGCTGTATTCCGTGGCTTCGATGTGGAGGTCGGGATCGGCCGGGATCGCCGTCGTGTAGACGTAGCCGTTCACGTTCTTGGCGAGCCAGTCGACGGCGAATGGCGTTCCGAACCTCCTGAACATGTGATCGCAGCTAAGCCACCAGCCACCGATGTCGAAAAACATCGGACTCACGGGGTTTGGGATGTGGAGGTCGTCGTAGACCCAGAAGAATTCCTTCTCCGTGTCCGAATCCCACACGACTGGGAAGGTCTCGTCGCCAAGGAACTGGTCGAGGACCTCATCTGTCGCTGCTGTCACGGGCTGGTCCTCCACCGCCGGGTGGTCGATCATCGATGATGATACAGACGGCTGGACGGCAAGGCCTCTCCGAGGCTCCCGGCCACCTTTGGCCGATGTCCACGGGGACCATAGGATGACGACCTGACGTCATGAACTTACCCACCCGCGACGAGACACCGTGAGGCAGTCTCGTGAACGATGAGTCCACTGATCGGGCCACCGGCCTCGTTCTAGAGGGTCCCCCACCTCACGCAGTCCGCCCGAGCTGGCTGGCACTGTTCGTTGCCGTCATCATCGCATTGCTGGTGGGAACCGCCTTCGGTTACGGGATCGCCGTCAGCCCAACGGCCACTCCGCGGGCTGCTGCGCTCGCCAGCCTGAGCGTGCTCCCGATACCGACCGCGACTCCATCGCCCACCCCGTCCGCCATTGCCGTGTACTTTGGAGTCGAAGCCTCCAGAGGCCTCTTGACGCCAGGCACATACGCGTACCTGAACGTCGACGGGACGGCGTTTACCAATGTCCGCTTCCGTGTGCCCACCGGCTGGACGTGGGATGGCCGCTCTCTCAGTAAGGGCGGCGGCGGCACGCCCCACGGAGCCGCCATCTTCTTCTTCGACGCCGTGGTGCAGGTCTATGCCGATCCGTGCCATTGGGCTGCGGGGCCGGCGCATCCGCCGACCGGCTCCACGGCCGCCGCGCTCATGGCCGCCCTCGCCGCCCAGCCCTCGCGGCGGGCGACCATGCCGACCAAGCGCCCCGCGAACGCGCCGGGCCTGGCCAGCGGCTGGCAGGGCACGTCCATCCAGCTGACGGTGCCTGACCACATCAACTTCGCCGACTGCGACAAAGGCCAATACCGGAGCTGGGGCCCCGACAACGAGGCTCGCTCCCATCAGGGTCCAGGGCAGCGCGACCTTGTGTGGGCCGTGGATCTCGGCCCCTACGACCGCCTCATCATCGATGCCGCGTGGTTCCCGGGCACGCCCACCGAAGTCAAGTCCGAAATCGAAGCGATTCTGAGGTCGATCGCCGCCGGCCACTGGGGGTGATCTGCTTGTACATTATCGAGGCCAAGCGCTACCAAGGGACGATGCGTGTTCGCGACGTCGGCTGACGAGATGGACGCGCGAGGCCTCGATGACGGTCGCTCGACACTCGTCGACCCTGAGCGAGCGCTAGCATTCGTGCGGCCAAAGGAGGACCGGTGAGCCATGAGCCGCTCCTGACGAGCGTCGTCGGGTCGCACGCGCAGCCGGGCTGGTTCGCCGCCGGGATCGCCGCGGCCGCTCGTGGCGAGTACGGTCCAGCGGATCTGGACGAGCTGCTCGGCGACGGGGTCGACCTGGCGATCCGGGACCAGGAGCGGGCAGGGATCGACGTCATCAGCGACGGCGAGATGCGCCGGGCAGGGTTCTTCACCGCTGAGTTCTACCGGCATCTCACGGGCGTCCGGCCGCTGCCATCGGATCGCCGACTCGGAGTCGGTGCCCACGACGGTCTCCACCGGTTCGCGGTGGATGCCCCGATCGCCGCTCCTGACGGCCTCGGCGTGGTCGCGGAGTACCGCTTCGCGAGTACGCGGACAGATCGACCGCTGAAGATCACCATCCCGGGCCCGTATACGCTCTCCGGCCGGCTCGTGACCGGTCCCGGCGAGGTCTACGCCAGTCGCGTGGCGGCGGCCGAGGCGTTCGTTCCTATCCTGCGGCGCGAGCTCGCGGATCTCGTCGACGCCGGCGCGAACACCATCCAGATCGACGAGCCGTCACCGGCGATCCACCCGGACGCCGACGCCGACTTCGTCGGCCTCTTCAACGCGGCCGTCGAACCGGCCGTCGGACGGGCTCGGCTGGGCGCCCATCTCTGCTTTGGCAACTTTCTCGGGCGTCCGCTTGCGCCGCGAACGTACCGCCCGATCCTGGACGCCATGCTCCGGTTCGCCGTGGACGAGCTCGTCCTCGAGTTCGCGAACCGGGAGATGAGCGAGGTCGGCATCCCGCGCGAGATCACCGATTCCGGCAAGGATGTCGCGGCCGGCGTAATCGACGTGAAGAACTCGCATGTCGAGAAGCCGGACGAGGTCGCTGCCCGGATCGAGGCGATCCTCGTGACCGGCGTGCCACTCGACCACCTCACGCTCGTCCCGGACTGCGGCTTCAGCCAAACACCTCGCCATCTCGCCATTGCGAAGCTCGTCGCGCTCGTGCGCGGGCGTGACCTCGTTCGAGAGCGCCGTCGGGGCGCCACCAGCTAAGAGGAGAGATGGAGATGCAGGGCCACCGGATCACGATGCTCGGGACCGGCCTCATCGGCGAGTTCTATCTCGGGACCCTCCACGGCCAGCGCGGCCGCGACGAGGTCCGGGTCGTCTTCTCGCGCTCGGCCGAGCGCGGGCGCGCGTTTCGCGAGCGCTGGTCGATCCCCGAATCGACCACCGACCTGCGAGCCGCGATCCAGCACCCGGACACGGACACCGTGATCGTCGGGTTGCCGAACTATCTCCACGAGGAAGCCGTCGGCCTGGTGGCCGCCGCCGGCAAGGCCGTGCTGTGCACCAAGCCACTAGGTCGCACGGCCGACGAGGGCCGGCGCATGCTCGAGGCCGTCGAGAGGTCGGGCGTATTCGGGGGCTACCTCGAAGACCTCTGCTACACGCCAAAGACGCTCAAGGCGATCAAGTCGGTTGATGACGGGGCGCTCGGCTCAGTGACCTGGGTCCGCTCGCGAGAGACCCACCCAGGCCCGCACAGCGCGTGGTTCTGGGACGGCCGGCTTACCGGTGGCGGCGCGATCATCGATCTCGGCTGCCATTGCATCGAGATCATCCGGAGCTTCGTCGGCAAGGGGAACCGACCGGTCGAGGTTATCTGCACGACGGACACCCTGGTCCACCCGATCGACGACGAAGACAACGCAATCGCGCTGATCAGGTTCGAGTCCGGCGCGACTGGCCAGTTCGAGGTCAGCTGGACGTTCCGAGGCGGGATGGATCTCCGCGACGAGGTCGCGGGCACGCAGGGCACGATCTGGTTGAACCACTACCTGCGAACGGGCTTCGAGATGTTCACCGCCAGCAGCGGCGAGGGCTACGTGGCCGAGAAGGCAGAGACGAGCGCCGGGTGGCTGTTCCCCGTCGGCGACGAGGCCAGCGAGCTCGGCTACACGGATATGTTCAGCGATATGTTCGGGGCGATGGAGGCGGGCCGAGCGCCGCGCGAGACCTTCTACGACGGCTACGTCGTGAACGCGGTCATGGACGCTTGCTACCGGTCCGCGCACTCGCGCGCGTGGGAGCCGGTCGAGCTGTTCGAGTGGCGAGGCGGCTCGACCGCCCGGATCGCGAAGACGCCCGAGACGTACGAGCGACAGACAGTCATCAAGCGCGAGGTCCTGCCCGATGGCCGGACGAAGCTGATCCTCAAGGACCCTGTGTCGGGCGACTTCAGCGATCGGATCGTGGCCGGCGGCTGACGTGACCGCCAACGCATAAGCCGCCCGCCCGCGATCCTCATCGATTTGGCGGCCGCCAGTTATGCTGTGTCACTGAGCGGGCGGGAGTAGCTCAGTTGGTAGAGCGGCAGCCTTCCAAGCCTCTCCGCCTGAGCGCTGTGCTACTCCTCGTGCGGGCCTGAGCGAATCGACCTTAGTTATCCGCTGTTCGTTATGCCTGAAGACAAAGAGGCCGGATGGCATTGTGGCTCGTGAGCGTCCGCGCATTGCCGTCAGCAATCGCCCGCTCACGCGACCTGTCTCGCTTGGCCGAAATACGGCGCATCGGAAGGCCGCAACGCGCGACCCAGGATCCGGTCCGAGACCTTCTCGGCAATCATCATCACGGCCGCATTCAGGTTGCCAGTGACCACGCGCGGCATGAGCGATGCGTCGACGACCCGCATCCGTCCGACGGCGCGGACGCGCCCTTCGCCATCCACCACAGCCTCGGCGTCGGAGCCCATCCGGCAGGCCCCGCTCGGGTGGTATGACGTGCCCACTTTCGCCCGCAGGAAGCGCTCGATCTCCGCGTCGCTCTCGACGTCGGATCCGGGCGTGACCTCAGTGGCCCCGAGCGGCGCCCAGGCCGCTTGACGGACAATTCTCCGCGCAAGCCGAAGACCCGCGATCAGGTCGCCGATGTCCTGCCGGGCGTCGAGGTGATTGAACACGATCCACGGCGGCTCTGCGGGATCGGCGGAGCGGAGGCGGATGGAGCCTCGACTCGCCGGGCGGGAGAGGTCCATCCAAAACTGGAAACCGGCTAGGGGCACAACCTTGCCGCGCCGAACTTGCCGATAGAGCGGCAGGAATTCGTACTGCATGTTCGGGAACGCGACGTCGCCGCGCGTGCGCACGAACGCACCGGTCTCGAAGAAGTTCGTCGTGCCCAGGCCCTTTCGCCGCAGTATCCAGTCCAGGCCAAGCTTCACTTGGCCGAGCGGGCCGAGCTCCGCGACGAGCGAGTCTTGCCTACGCGTCGCGAACTGGATGTCGACGCCTGGGTGGTTCTGGAGATTGCGGCCCACCTCGCGCGCTTCGGCCAGGATCGGGATCCCCAGGCGGCGCAGCTCGTCTGGGTCGCCTACGCCCGACAGCATCAGTAGCTTGGGCGAGTTGACAGGGCCGGAGCACAAGATGACCTCCCGGTCGCAAAGAATCGTCCGAGCCGATGACGCCTCGCCCACCTCCACGCCGACCGCCGCGCCGTCATGGATGACGACCCGCCTGACGAGGGTGTTCATCAGGACATCGAGGTTGTCGCGACGGAGTGCAGGTCGCAGGTATGCGCGGGCCGAGCTCCAGCGGACCCCGTCGTGGATCGAGGCCTGCGCGACGTGGAGGCCCTCCTGCCGGTAGCCGTTGTGATCTGCCGTGACCTCGAAGCCGGCCTGCTCGCCGCCGCGGAGGAACGTGTCGTACAACGGGTGCCTCGCAGCGCATCGGTTGATCCGCATCGGCCCGTCGCCGCCGCGCCACTCGTTGGGGCCGTCCTGGAACGTCTCCAGCTTTCTGAAATACGGCAGGCAGTGCGCGAAGTCCCAGTCGGGAAGCCCCTCCCCCGCCCAGCTGTCGTAATCCAGCGGGTTGCCCCGGTTCCAGATCATTGCGTTGATCGATGTGGAGCCGCCGATGACCTTGCCGAGCTTCTCGTCGATCGTCCGACCGCCAAGCTCCGGCTCCGGGCCGGATCGATAGTTCCACTGGAGCTGGCGACGCTCGTACACGAACGGCAGCGCGCCAGGCATCGTGATGATCGGGTTGCGGTCGGACCCGCCGGCCTCGAGGAGGAGCACCCGAACCGAGGGGTCCTCGGTGAGCCGCGTCGCTACGATGCAGCCCGCGGCCCCGGCGCCCACGACGATGTAGTCGGGCTGCATCGGCTCAGATGATCCCGGCTTCGCGCACCGGCGTTCCATCCACGATCCGCTGCCAGCCGAATCGCCCGAGGTCAATCGTCTCATACCGGCCATGAAGGATGAGCTCGGCCAGGGCCCGCCCCACGCCGGGCGCGTGCATCAGCCCATGACCCGAGAAGCCGGCTGCGAGGTGAAAATTCGCCAGCGCGCCGACGGGGCCGATGATCGGCGATGCGTCGAAGTCATTCTGGTCGTACAGGCCGGGCAGCGTGCTCAGGCAGATCGTTCGATCGAACTGGGGAAACCGATTCGCGAGCGCCGGCCAGACGACACCCTCGAAGTACCCGTGGTCAACGTTGAAGTCATAGCCGCGTGGCTCGTCGAGCGTGGGGACGCCACCGGAGTAGCCCCTCCCCTCCGGCCGGAAGGCAAGTCGCTCCGGGTCCTTGAGGTAGGGCAGCGGCTCGATCACGTCTTGTGCTTCGAAGTAGTGCTCGTAGCGCTTGAGGGGTTCGATAGGGACCTGCACGTCGACCATCGCGCAGATCTCCTTCGCCCATGCGCCGGCGGCATTTACAACGTGGCCGGCCTCGATCCGGCGGCCGGAGGCGAGTCGCATGGCCGTCAAAGAGTGGCCCTGGTGGTCGAGTCCGGTCACCTCATCCGACATGAACTCGACTCCCATCGACTTCGCCTTGTTCCGGAAGGCTATCAAGAGGCTATGCGGATCGAGCCAACCGTCGTCAGGCGAGTGCACACCGGCCGCCAGGTCCCCGACGTTCATCGATGGCCACTGCGCTTTGAGTTGGTCCGGCTCTAACCAGGCGGCATTGACCCCCATCCGCCGCTGGGTCTCGAAATTCCTTCGTAGTGTCTCGCGGCCGGACGGCGGCACGATGAACAAGTAGCCGTTCTTCTTGAGGCCGATGTCGGGTTGCACGCCGTCGACGGCCATGGTCTCAGCGAAGTCGTCGAAGAATGCAAGGCTGAAGTTGGAGAGCTCGATGTTCTCAGGCAACGAGAACAAGCGCCGGACGCCGCCGGAAGCGCGCGGCGTGGAGGCCATCGTGTACGTCGGGTCGCGCTCAACGACAGTCACATCGACGCTCGGATCGACAAGTCGCACGAAGTACGCCACGGCCGCGCCCATGGCGCCACCCCCGACTACCGCGAGATCGGTCCTCATGTGACCACCTGTCTAGCGGCGGACCGCTGTTCCCGCGTCCCCTTCAAATTGCTTCGACTGGCCCGCCTCAGGTTAGTTGGTTGCACTCCAAGGTCTCGCTCGG
>VBJP01000305.1 GCA_005880165.1 Chloroflexota bacterium
GGCGGCGGATGCCCAGGTTGATCCTCGCGCGCGGATCGATGGCGTACTCGTTCCACATGTAGTCGCGCTCGTCGTCGGTCACCATCTCCAGCGTGAGCTCGTCGTGGTTGCGCAGGAAGAGCGCCCACTGGCAGGGCTCGGGGATCGCCGGGGTCTGCTCCATGATGTCGATGATCGGCCAGGAGTCCTCCTTGCGCAGCGCGATCCAGATCCGCGGCATGACCGGGAAGTGGAAGGCCATGTGGCACTCGTCCCCGTCGCCGAAGTACGGGCGCACGTCGGGTGGCCACTGGTTGGCCTCGGCGAGGAGCATGCGTCCGGGGTGGCGCTCATCCATGCCGGCTCGCAGCCGTTTGAGGATGGCGTGCGTCTCCGGCAGGTTCTCGCTGCTCGTCCCCTCTCGCTCGATCAGGTAGGGCACCGCGTCTAGACGCAACCCGTCCACGCCCAGCTCGAGCCAGAAGTTCATGACCTTCAGCACCGCGCGGAAGACCTGCGGGTTGTCCCAGTTCAGGTCCGGCTGGTGACTGAAGAACCGATGCCAGTAGTAGCGGCGCCGCTCGTTGTCCCAGGCCCAATTGCTCGATTCGGTGTCGGTGAAGATGATCCGAGCGTCGCGGTAGCGCTGATCTGTCTCGGACCAGACGTACCAGTCCTGCTTCGCGCCTTGAGGCTTGGAGCGCGATTCGACGAACCACGGATGCTGATCGCTGGTGTGGTTGACGACGAGCTCGGTGATGACGCGCAGGCCGCGCCGATGCGCCTCGCGGACGAGGGTGCGGAACTGCCGGAGCGTGCCGTAGTCGGGGTGGACGGAGAGGTAGTCCGCGATGTCGTAGCCATCGTCGCGGAATGGCGACGGATAGAACGGCAGCAGCCAGATGGCGGTGACGCCGAGATCCGCGATGTAGTCGAGCTTCTCGATCAGACCGCCGAAGTCGCCGGTCCCGTCGCCGGTGGAGTCGTAGAACGCCTTGACGTGCAGCTCATAGATGATCGCGTCTTTGTACCAGTCGGGGTCGCGGACGGCCGGCTCCTCGGCGGTAACCGGGCGCGCCTGATTGGCGCTCATCGATGCAGGCTCACGCCTCCAGCGCAGAGATGGTGAAGATGCGGAATGGCCGCTCCGGCGTGAGCTCGACGACGACGTCCGCGCCCCGCTCGGTGCGCCGGCGCCCGGTCAGCAGGTCGGTCACGCGATACGGCTGCTGCCAGCCGATACCGATCGCCGGCAGGTCGGGATGCAGGATCCCGCGCTCGGGCGTCCGCGGGTCGACGTTGACGGCCACGTAGACCGGGTCCCGCCAGCGCAACGGGTAGCCGGTGAGCGGATTCAGCTCGCCGGCGGGGAGCGCCTTGCGATAGAAGAGCGTCCGCGGACCGGTCGCATTCTCGAAGCGCAGGTGCTCGTAGACCTGCAGCGCGGGTCGCGTGCGGCGCAGGCGGTTGAGCGCGGCGATCAGCGGCTTGATGTTGCCCGGCGCCTCCCAGTCGCGCACGCGAATCTCGTACTTCTCGCTGTTGGCGTACTCCTCGCGGTTGCGGAGCCGTTTCGATTCGCACAGCTCGAAGCCCGAGTAGATGCCCCAATTGGTCGAGAGGGTCGCCGCCAGC
>VBJP01000306.1 GCA_005880165.1 Chloroflexota bacterium
CTGACCTCCAGCCCTGGCGCGGCTGTGCCGACGTGCGGCGCGATGTGACGGTGGCGGACTTGCTTCCCGCTGTTGCCGACCAGGACGTGCTCCGAACAGCCGGACCGGAGTGGGCGGACCGATAGGGGCTAGAGGCGCACGCGTGGGGGGCGGCGGTCGTCGAAGGTGTGGACCGTGTCGATGAACCGAACGGTGCCGCGCTGGTAGGCCGTCAGCAGGGAGTGGGTGCGCGCGCCGCCGCCGAAGAAGCGGACACCGCGCAGGAGCTCGCCATCGGTGACGCCGGTGGCTGAGAAGACCACGTTCTCACCGCTCGCCAGGTCGTTCGTGCGGTAGACGCGACCCCCATCGTCGACGTCCAGCCCCATGCCGCGCGCGCGCTCCTTCTCTTCGTCCGAACGCCAGGCAAACGTGGCCTGGATCTCGCCGCCCAGACATTTCAACGCGGCAGCGGTGAGCACCCCTTCCGGGGCGCCACCGGTTCCCATCACCGCGTGAACGCCCGTTCCGGAGACGGCCACGCTGATCCCGGCCGTCAGGTCGCCATCGCTGATCAGCTTGATGCGAGCTCCGGCGGCCCGTACGTCGCTGATCAGCTGCTCGTGCCGAGGCCGGTCGAGGATCACCACGGTGATGTCCCACACGTTGCGTCCCAACCGTTCCGCGATGGTGCGGATCGTCTGGTCCACCGGGTCGTCGATGTGCACGTGGCCGGCGACCATAGGGCCCACGATCAGCTTGCGCAGGTAGGTGTCAGGGGCGTGCATCAAGCCACCCGGTTCGGCGGCGGCGAGCACCGCGGTGGCGTTCGGCGATCCGGTTGCCACCAGGTTGGTCCCCTCCAGCGGGTCGACCGCGATGTCGACCTCGGTTGCGGCGTCCGGATTGCCGACCTTCTCACCGATGTACAGCATCGGAGCCTCGTCCCGCTCGCCCTCGCCGATGACGATGGTGCCGCTCATGTCGGAGTCTTCCATCGCGCGGCGCATCGCCTCGACCGCCGCGCGGTCCGCCCCGTTGCGGTCGCCGCGTCCCATCAGCCGCGCGGCGGCGATGGCGCCGGCCTCAGTGGCCGCGACCGCCTCGACACCGATCAGGTTTTCCACGATCCCGCCCTCGCCATCGGTCCTGGACGGTCAGTGCCGGAAGTGCCGGCGACCGGTGAAGACCATGGCCATGTGGTGACGGTCCGCCACTTCGATCGCCATCTCGTCGCGAATGCTGCCACCTGGCTGGATGATCGCCGTGACGCCGGCTTGTGCCGCGATCTGGATGCCGTCCGGGAACGGGAAGTAGGCGTCCGAAGCCATGACGCTCAATGGGGCCCTCTCACCCGCCTTGCGCAGCGCCACCTCGACGCTCACCACCCGCGACGGCTGGCCCGCGCCCATCCCGATCATGGCGTGCTTTTTGGCCAGCACGATCGCGTTCGAGCGGACGTGGCGCACCGCGCGCCACGCGAAGAGCAGGTCCGTCAGCTCCTCGAGCGTTGGTCGCCGCTGGGTGACCACCTGCAGCTTGTTGCGATCGTCCTCGAGGGTGTCGAAGGTCTGGACCAGCAGGCCGCCGCCGATCCGCTTGAAGTCAAAGTTGCCGATTCCCATCTCCGCTTCGTTGGCGTCGTTTGGCGAGACCTCGACGATCTCGAAGCCCTTCTTGGTCCGGAGCATCTCGAGCGCCTCAGGCGTGTAGCCAGGCGCGACGATGGCCTCGAAGAAGCCGGGCCGGATGGCGCGCGCGGTCGCCTCGTCGACCACCCGGTTGACACCGATGATCCCGCCGTAGGCCGATACCGAGTCGCCCTCCAGGGCTCCCCGGAACGCTTCCGCCAGGTCGACGACACTGGCGAGCCCGCAGGGATTGCCGTGCTTGACGATGCAGACGGTGGGCGTCTTGAAGTCGGATGCGATCTGCCAGGCGGCGTCGAGGTCGAGCAGGTTGTTGAACGAGAGGTCCTTGCCGGCGATCTGGTGCGCGGTGGAGATCGAGGCCTGGCGCGAGGCCGGATCCGCGTAGAAGGCGCCCAGCTGATGCGGGTTCTCGCCGTAGCGCAGGTCTGAGCGCTTCTCGACGACGAGGGTCAGCCGGCTCGGGAAGAGCGTGCCGGCCTGCTGGTTGAGGTAGCCGGCGATCTGGGCGTCGTAGGACGCGGTCAGCGCGAACGCCTCCGCGGCGAGCTTCTGGCGCGTCTCGGGGCTAACGGTGCCCATGCTCTTGACGTCGCGCAGGACCGATGCGTACTGCGTGGGATCCGATACCGCGGCGACCCCGGGGAAATTCTTGGCCGCCGCCCGCAGGAGGGCGACGCCGCCGACGTCAATCTGGTCGAGTGCCTGGTCGAGCGCCGTCCCGGGCTGCTGCACGGTCTGCGCGAAGGGATAGAGGTTGACGACGACGAGGTCGATCTGACCGATGCCGTGCTCCGCGAGCTGGGCCAGGTGGTCCGGCTGGTCGCGCCGGGCGAGGAGCGCGGCGAAGATTGCCGGGTGGAGGGTCTTGACGCGACCGCCCAGGATCTCGTGGGTCTC
>VBJP01000072.1 GCA_005880165.1 Chloroflexota bacterium
GCGCCCGATGCGCCGAACGCAGCCGAGGCCGCCAAGTCGGCGGCGAATGCCTTGCCGATGGATCCGAGGTCAATCTCGACGGCGGGCGCGCTCCGCACGGTTCGGCGGCGGGGATCGAGCTCGACCGACTGCCATCCTGGAACCGGCTCAAAGCGCATCGGCGGCGCATCGGTCCTGAAGGCGGTGTCGATGATCTGGGAGAAATCCCTGTCGTATCCGGTCAGCCGCATGGCGTGGCCCACGGTGGGATCGACCAGGCCCTGGCTGAGGCGAGCGGCGCGCAGGGCGGCATCGAGCGTCCAG